>JASFIT010000023.1:0-21131 GCA_050122535.1 Desulfobacteraceae bacterium
GTCTCCTTAAGAAATGCCTACCAACTAGGCTTAAGAAATCTGAAGAGAATGTATCCATTTCAGCTCTCAGCCCAATGACCTTCTGGTTGAAATAGTTGAATGCCACCACTGCTGGAATGGCCGCCCCCAAACCGGCCGCTGTTGCGATAAGTGCTTCCGAGATTCCCGGGGCAACAACGGCCAGATTGGCGGAACCCTTCAGCCCTATCCCTCTGAAAGATTCCATAATCCCCCAAACAGTACCGAAAAGACCGATAAATGGCGTCGTATTCCCTGTAGTGGCTAGAAAGGAGAGTGCCCTCTCCAGTCTGTTGCTCTGATCAATAGCCGTCCTTTTCAGGGTCCTCTCCACGTTATCAAACACGCGTTGAATATCCAGGTCTCTGTCTTTTGATTCGGGATGTGCCTGGATTTTACCAATTTTTTTGAGCTCGGAATACCCGGCCCTAAAAAGATGCGCAACAGGACTGAACAGGAGCTCATCACATTCATCATAAAGCCTGCCAAATTCGGTACTCTCCCAAAATAGGTCAAGAAAAAACTCGGTCTCATCTTTGGCCCTTCGGAGAAGTCTCCATTTCACAAAAATAATAGTCCATGAGATGATAGAGAAGAGAAAAAGAATCAACAGGACAAACTTGACCACCAAGCCAGCATGGACAATCATCTGGATGATATCGCCGCCAAAAGCGCCTTCAAATGACATAGCACCAGGAAGTGAAATCAAAGGGGTAAGGGTCATCATGCTCATCGTCATGTCCTCTTGTCAGGGGTGATATTTGTTATTCTCATTATATAATTCTTATAACTCCATTGCCAGGCTTGCAAGAACTATTTGTCTTGTTCTTGCCTGAGGGGGTAGATTTCGAGACATGGTGAAAAGCGATCTAAGAGCTGTATTTGGATGACCTCTCCGCCAGACAGCACCTCACAGCCTTCAGGGATGACGATCAGAGCATCTTTTCTGGCCATTGACTGTAGCCTGCTCTTCTGCTTGGCAGGATGTACCACAATGGCATCCCCACCTAACTCGATCCGGGCATGAATGAATTGCGTCCAATCTTCATCACCTCTGACAGTCTCTGTGAGGCGGGCCGCAACGGAAAGAAATGGGGAATTCCGATAGCCCTCCATGGCCAGGAGACCTGGCAAGGCCAATTGCAGAAAGGCCATTTCGCTGGATGGAGGCCCACCGGGTAAACAAAAAAAGGGCTTTTTTTCCAAAAGACCAAACCCTACAGCTTTCCCAGGCCCCATTCTAACCCGATGATAAACACCCTGCCAGTTGAGACCCTCCAGCACCCGAATGATCAGATCTCGCTCGCTTCCCCACGCACCTCCGCTCGTTATGAACGCGTCCACGTGGGGAAGTTGTTCAGTGATCGTTGAGGCTATCTCCTCTTCTGAATCAGGAGCCAGTTGGGTTCGGAAGGAAAAGCCGAAAAGAGAGAGCCATGAACATATCTCCACCATATTACTTGCATATAGCTTCCCCTCTGTAAGGGGGGCACCCGGTGCGACCACTTCATCTCCAGTGGCTATGACTGCCACCTGAGGAGATTTACAAACCCTAATCTGTTCCAGTCCCGCGGAAGCCAGGAGGCCGATCAGTGGAGGCGACAACATTTCACCCTTTGACACAATGGTCTGTCCACCTCGAATATCCGCTCCCTTTTTAAAGATGTTTCGACCAGGCTCGGCCGTATTGAAACAGCAAACTTCATCACCTCTTCTGTGGCAGAATTCTCTTGATAAGACGGCATTTGCGCCCTTCGGAATCGGGGCACCTGTGGTGATTTCTATGGCTTGCCCATTGGTAATTGCCAGTTTCGACGAACTCCCGGCAGTGACCTGGCCCATTACTCTCAAATTGATCAAATTCTCGCCACTGGCCCCGCTCAGATCGCTCGATACAACCGCATACCCATCTTTCAAAGAACTATCCACAGAAGGACAATCCACCCTGGAAATCACATCTTCTGATGAGATTTTTCCTGTCAAAAGATCTAGAGGAAGGGCCTCCGTCCCAACCCGAGGCACAGAGGAAACCGTCAGCTCAAGTGCTTCTGTAAAACCTATAAAATTCTTCATGGCCGCTGAAAAACCCCATCTTCTGGATATGGCATAGTCCTATAGCACAAAAACACCAGGTAATCATAGATCTAAGAGATATCAATCGCCCTGGTTTGGCTGGAAAAGACAAGAGATATGTGAGTGGCAGGGGAAAGAAATGGCCCCTGAGAATTGAAGGTTTAGAAGACAGGAATGGGGAGTTTCCAGAAATTCCCAGAGGCCTGGCACCAATGAGGAGTGACTAGGAGTAGACTATGTCACATTGTGGTATATTTGTCAAGGTTTTTTTGAGGCCTGTTCCCAATACCTGCACGCCAATGAAAAATGCCCCCCCTGAGTGGAGGTCGGGGCACTCAAGGGGGTTGAAAGGAGATTGACGCCCTCAAGGTTTCTAGTAACCGGCGGTCACTAACTCAAGGGCACCTGAAGAAATAAGAGTTGGGGTATTTTGGGATTACCACAATGTAGTATCAGTGTTAAGCATTTTTTGGGGACGCCCAGGCAATAGGCCAGGAATTTTTTTTATGACGGATTCAATTTGAAATGCTGGGTCAAAAAGTGGGCAAGCCCTTCTATATCATTTAGGGCAAAACGGGGCACTCCCAGGTCCACGTCCGCGTTGCTCATCAATGCAATCAAATTGCTGTCGTTCAAACAGAGAGGTTCGGTGTGAGCCTCACGCCTGAATATCTCTATTTTTGCTTTATTCTCTCGCTTATACCCCTCCGTCAAAATAATATCCACCCCGGAGAAAAACAGGGCGAGTTCATCAAGTGTGTGGTCGTGGTCCACGTCCATGACCATGCCGATCCTTTGCGGCGATGAGATTACGGTTATCCCTGATCCCGCCTGCTTATGTCTCCAACTGTCTTTTCCTGGATGGTCGATTTCAAAGCCGTGCACGTCATGTTTAATAGTTCCCACCTTTAGTCCTATCCCTGTGAGCTCTGGGATCAGCTTTTCTAGAAGGGTGGTTTTGCCTGATCCAGATTTACCTACAATGCAGACAATAGCGGCCATTTCCTGTCTCATTGGGTTGGTTGTCTCCTCTTTTTTTCTCTCTGCTTTGTCTATTTGCTAAAGATGGCATTGAAGATTTTGTCATCCGCTTTTAGACACCTCTTTTTAAGAAGAGCGTACTTTTTCAGCAGGATCTCTCCCTCTTTGGTAAGTTGCGAGCCGCGCTTCTTATCGGTCTCTACAATCTTTGTCTTCATATAACCCTCTGTTACCTTGATCTTGCTCCACACGCCTTTATAAGACATCTTCATAATCTTGGCAGTCTGGTTTATAGATCCCGTCTTTTCTATATTTTCCAGGATCTCTCTTCTTCCTTCCCCCATGATAATATTATTATGTTCATCCACAATCCACTGCCGAGATTTAAGTTTAAGGGATACCATCTCTTCCCCCTTCTTAGATTTTGACGATTAATGAAGCAAAGTCTAACAAAACAGTTGGTAACGTTCAGAAGTGTTGGCATTTGCTGTTGTATAGTTCGCAGGCACTGCCGGTCTCCGAAAGATGATATCTCAGAAAAAATTCCACCCAAACTCCGCAGTGGTCTGATCTTTGAGGCTTTACGCCCATTAACTAACCGCAGAACGCCCCGTTCTTATTTAGGAAATCTTTCTCAAAGTCTCAAAGATCAGACCACCGGCAAGGAGCAAAATAGATATCACCTTGAGGAGGTTGGCATTGCCGGAGAATCGAGTATCCGACTAAAACTTGCTGGGTCAAAACATTGTGCCAACATTTTTGAACTTTACGAAACAATTAATGCTCACAAGGCCATGTGGTCTCTCCTGAAACCTTCATCCCACCTCCAACCAAAACTGACCACTCTTGGATGGATCATATCCACCCAACGCTGTGACTCTCTCCCTGAAACGCTTGGACCCAATGGTCTCGAGGATCGCTCCAATATTCCTATTATCCAACACGGAGGAGGGAATAATGAGGTCGTATTGTTCCTTTTCAATGGGAATAAAATCCAGATCAAGGGCCCTTGCAGCCGCAAAAATGCCCAGGCCGCAATCGGCCGCCCCGCTCAATACGTCCACAGCCACTGCCATATGAGTGAACTCCTCATGCCCATAACCTTTTATGCGCTCTGGTATCACCCCCAATTGCTCCAGCTTATAATCAAAGAGAACGCGCGTGCCCGATCCCGCTTGACGGTTTACAAAAGCAATATCATCTCTTTTGAGGTCATTGATACCCCCTATTCCTTTCGGATTTCCTCTGGCCACAATCAAGCCTTGATCTCTTAGGACCAAATGAAAAATGCTCGCGCTGATCCCCTTGAGGTATCGCTTAACATAAGCAATGTTATACTCCCCCGTCTCCGTATCCAGAAGGTGCGACCCGGCCACGTGGCAAGTCCCCTTTCTGAGGGCCATTAACCCTCCTAGGCTGCCAACGTTCCCTGATGAAACCCGGATATTGTGTCCACGCCGCCTGATCTCATCGGCAAGTACGTCTATAGTCATATCGTGACTGCCGATCACGACGACCGTGTTGAAGATCTCTTCCTCATCAACGAGAAGCTCTGCCTCCATTTCTTCGTTCTGCGTGACGCCTTCAGACAGGGCCGGAATGCGCAGGATCCCTTCTGCTCTTGTCAGTGTAGTAATGGAACCGGCCGCCCTGGGCAGGGGTGTGGCTATCGTCCTATCTCCCACCCTACCAATATTTACCCGCAAGAATTCCTCGATCCCCAGTTTGGAAGAAATGTCTCTGGATGGCTGAACGCCAATGGATCTTCTTTTGGGGTCTGCATAACCTTGGAGACTGTAAAGTAGGGGTCGAACAAACTGCTCGAAACAGAGTGTGGCCGATACGGCATAGCCAGGATTTCCTATAACGGGTTTCCCTTCTACCACCCCCAGGATGGTCGGCTTGCCAGGCATCATGGCCACACCATGCACAAAGACCTCCCCCATTTCTCCGATAATATTTGCGGTATAATCCTTGCTGCCTGCAGATGAACCTGCGTTGATGATAATAAGATCCGCATCTGAGTCCACAGCCCTCTTCAATGCCTCACGTATGTTTTCCTCAAGGTCAGGGACGATATCGTATATGCTGGGGATGCCGTGGCATTCTCTAACCAATCCGGCGAGAATGAGGGAATTGTATTCAATGATTTGACCGTCTTTCAGCTGTTTTGGATCTCGGATTTCGCGGTGATGGACGAGTTCAGAACCCGTGGGGATGACAGCCACCCTTGGCTTTTTCCAGGCCTTAAGGGAAAAAATACCTGCGCTGATGAGCGATCCCATATCGTAAGGACGTATTTGGTGGTTTTGAGGCAAGAGCAATTGAGTCGCAACGATATCCTCACCCACCTTTCTGATATGTTGCCAGGGATACGCTGGAGAGCGAATTTCTACCTCCCCTTCATTGAGTTGGTGGACCTTTTCAACCATGATAACTGCGTCAAAGCCCTCAGGTATGGCCTGACCCGTGTTAATCCACAGTGTATCTCTGCCTATCTCTAAGGTTTTTGGATGTCTTTCAGTCGTCCCGTATGTGGCCTCTGCACGAACCACGATACCATCCATAGCCGCTGAGTGATAAAAGGGCGCAGACATCTTTGCAAAGATGGGCTCTGCCGTGACACGACCCTGTGAATCTTCCGTAAAGATCTCTTCAGCAGCCGTCCTCTGCTCGGCTTTGAACCTAGAGAAGAATACGGCTTTGGCCTCTTCCAAGGTCTTCATGGCCAAATAGACATGCCTCTTCAACACGACCCTCCTCTCTCAGGACTAATGAACAAAACCTTTACCCGCTCACCTTCATATAGCCCTTCCGTATTCCTCTCCACCCGAACCAGACCGTCCGCTTCCACCAGTGTGGATATGAGACCGGATTTTCCGAAGATGGGGTCTGCGATAAGTCTTCCCTCCTTTTCTTTCAATCTGACCCTGATATAATCTTCCCTCCCACTGGCCGACTCGATGTTTCGGCTCAGCTCCGCCTCGACCCCCTTGTTCAAAGGCCCGGTAAAATCCCCTTTCCCCGACAACCTGGACAAAAAGGGATTGAGAAAGACCTCTGCCACCACCATAGCCGAAGCCGTATGCCCCGGCAGACCAAATGCGGCTTTGGAGCCTACCCTTGCAATGATGGTCGGTTTACCCGGGCTGATGGATATCCCGTGGACGAGCAGTTCCACATTGTGGAAGGATTCAAAGACCTTGAGCGTCATGTCCCTGCTGCCCACGGAACTTCCGCCAGATATCCAAACGGTGTCCGCCTCCTCAAGTCCTTTTTCGACTCTGGCCCTGAGTTCGTCAAAATTGTCCTTACACAGTCCCAAGGCCAGGGGTTCTGCACCGGACTGTCTGCAAAAGGCGCTCAAGGTATACGTGTTGATATCCCTGACTTGCCCCGACTCGGGCCGCTGATCAATGGGGACGACTTCGTCGCCACTGGATATGATGGCAACCCTCGGTCTTCTGTAGACATGGACTTCAGTGAGGCCGATTCCGGCCATAACCCCCAAATCCTGGGGTCTTAACACAGCCCCCTTTTCAAGGACTGGGGATCCTCTTTTGAAATCATCATCGGGTAGGATCACATGCTCAAACGGGGATATGGCACGGCTAATTTCGATTGTATTTTCATCCAGTACGTGAGTGTACTCCACCATGACCACTCCGTCAGCACCCTCAGGCAACATACCTCCGGTGGAAATTCTCATCGCTTGCCCAGATCCCACACCTTCGGTGGGCACTTGTCCCATAATCACCTCTCCCTTAACACCGAGCATTGCCGGAAGGCTTTCCGTGGCTCCAAAGGTATCCTTAGCCCTTACTGCATACCCATCCATGGACGACCTGTAAAACCCTGGCAGGTCTTCCGGCGAGATGGTATCCCGGCTCAAGATCCGGCCAAAGGCCTTCTCCAATGGTACCGTCTCTTCTCCCAATGAACCAAATTGTTCAATGATCTGAAAGACCTCTTCTGAGGTCCTGACTTTGAAAAACAAGCCTTAAACCTCTCTTTCCATACAGATGACTCAGTTCGCTTCTCCACGCCTTTCATGATTTTCTCTTTTGCCACAGGGAGGAAAAGCGAAATGTCAGGCATTGTGTCATAAATGACATAACCCCGCAATAAAAAACCGCCCCCCTCACTGAATATAATGGTTATGATCTGAAAGGGATTCAATCCCCTTTTTGATCCATCATAACGAGGGGAATTTTGCAGGTCTCTTCCGCCAGGACGCATATATTTGAAAAACGCCAATTATTCTTTATAATTGATTACAAGAACGTTTTTCTGTAACTTGTCTTTTACAGAAAGGAGTCACCTTGAATACCAGGAAGCCAAAGGGCGTTTATACAAAGCATATCTATTGGCTCACAAAAGATGAGGAAGCCCGTTTGCAGGGTGAACTGGAAGTCCGTGGTGTTCGAATAGGGTCGGCTAAAGGTGTCGTCTGCGCCCCTTTGGATGCAATCAACAAAATCTCCAGCGTCGCGCCGGAGGTCTGGGGTGATACCTGTGCTAGGCAGGGAAGTTGGTATAGGGCCAGTGATAAGAACGGGCTTTACCTGGTGATAAGTTCCTTTGAACTGGAGGGCTATGAAAATAAAAAGGCGGCAACGATCACCAAATCAAGTTTTGATCCACCCCGATTGGCAAGGTCCGAAGAAAAAAAGAATATGATTCATAATTCGGACTTCATGAAGCGGGTCCCTTCTGAGTGGCGGACCGTCCGAGAAATCGAAAAGAGAATCTACTTGAGATGGGCCAAGAGATTGGGCTCAGACGTGGAGGACTACGACTTCCTTTATCTCTCTCATACAGCCAACCATGCCAATTTCATCAAACCACATTTTTTCATCCAGGAAAATCAGAGCATAATACCGTATTCTATCGACCGTAGTGCTCATCTCTGTTCCTGCTGTCTAGAACTGTTTCAGGTGCTTGGCACCCAGTATCAAAAAAAGCTGGTGGCTCCCTGCCCAGGCGCCACCATTTTTGCCCGCCTGAAACCGAATCGCTATCTTCTAGTCAAGAAGGGTTAGGGGTTAAACCGGTCTCAGATGTGCGCGAGCTGTCAAGAGAGTGCTTTCCATATGTTCTCTGAAACAAAACTCACCTATAGTCTAGCGTTAATTTTGACGGCGCTCCTGGCCACTCTTGCCTTTTCCGCCATAGCCGATGCTTCGGAAAACAGGTATCCTTTTTCCCCTGGCGAAAAACTCACATTTCAGGTGCGGTGGGCCTTTATACCCGCAGGAGAGGCCGTTCTTGAGGTATATCCCATAGAAACCATGAATGGTCGTAAGGTGTATCACTTTGTGCTGACCGCGAGGAGCTATCCCGTTGTAGATCTCATTTATAAGGTACGTGACCGAATAGATGCATATACAGATGAAAAATTGAGTCATTCAATCTTGTACAAAGAGACAAAAGAAGGGAAGCGAAAAAAGAAGGTGGTTCTGAGTTTCGACTGGGAGAAGGGCGAGGCCCAACGTTCCAACTTTGGAGAAAAGAGGGCACCTATACCCGTTAAGCCTGGAACTTTTGATCCCCTATCTGTCTATTACGCCCTTCGCCTCCATGACTTAAAAGAGAACATGGAACTGGAAAAGCCTTTAACTGACGGGAAGAGATGGATATTGGGCAGGGCAATGGTCGTAAAAAGAGAAAAGGTGACTGTCCTGAGCGGGACCTATGATACATATCTTGTGGAGCCCAATTTAGAACATATTGGTGGTGTATTTAAGAAGAGTAAAGATGCCAAACTTCAAATCTGGGTAACAGCAGATTCTCGCCGTATTCCTGTTAAGATAAAGAGTAAAGTAGCCGTCGGCAGCTTTGTTGGAGAACTCATGTCCGTGGAGAACAAGATGGCAAAGACGCAAAATTGATGGTGATCATATCACCCTTTCTATGGATTTTAAAGGCTTTCCAAATTCGGCGTCTAATTTGCCCACGAAGACTGAAATTCTTAGCTCATCTAGCATTCCTGATCACCAGCAAGGTATTAGATGTAAGGCGCCGAGGAGCGACCATTGAGGCATATCGAGTAATACGCCGCAAGCCTGCCCCCGCGAAGCCTGCACCCGCGGGGGCGGGGGGCGGGGGAGGAGCGATCGAAGGCAACGCAGTCCTTCGACCTTGCTCAGGACCATGAGCCTGTCGAATGGCAGATGATGCCTTAATGGTGGATCAGGGGCCTTCATTTTCCCTTTACTTGTACCCTCTTTTCTATTATAGCTCAGGCCTTACGCAACGTTCATCCATTGTTCGCCTGTAAAAACTTATGATTAAATCGAGGTGCTCGTTATGAAGGATGTGGTTATTGCTTCCGCATGTCGCACTGCCATTGGAGCCTTTGGTGGAACCCTTAAAGATATGCACGCCGCCACGATGGCAAGCGTCGCGATGCAAGAGGCGATGAAACGTGCGGGAATTGAGCCTCAAATGATCGATGATGTCCGCTTCGGTTGCTGCATGGAACCTGCAGATGCCCTCAATGTGGCGCGTGTTGGGGCCCTAATGGCTGGCATTCCGGACCACACCACTGCAGTCACCATCAACAGGGTCTGTACCTCCAGCATGGAAGCGGTGATTTCCGGTATGGCTATGATCCAGTCCGGCATGGCTCATATCATCCTCGCAGGAGGGACAGAACATATGTCTAGCATTCCCTATTCGGTCCCTGGGGCGAGATGGGGATGCCGACTTCAGGATCAAACCTTTGTGGATATGCTGATCCGTGCTCTTCACTGCGGCTCCGATCTCATACCCCACCCGGAGGACGGACCTGTCAAAGAGGGTATGCCTTTAGATCTTTTTAAGGGGAAGCCTTACATCATGGGGCACACCGCCGAATTTGTCGCCCAACTCTACGACATCAGTCGCGAAGAGATGGATGAGGTAGCCCTGCGTAGCCACAATAATACGGAAAGGGCAACCTTGGAGGGTGATTTCAAGGAGGAGATCGTTCCCGTTGAAGTCCCTCAAAAAAAAGGAAAACCGCCGATCATATTTGAGAAAGACGAGCACTTTAGGCCTGGTTTGACCAGAGAGCAATTGGCCCAACTCCCTCCCGCCTTTGTGCCCAAGATCGGCAAGGTCACTGCAGGAAATTCCTCGGGCATTAATGATGGCGCCAGTGGTATGGTTATCATGTCAGGTGATAAAGCAAAAGAGCTGGGAATCAAGCCCATAGCGACAATCAAAGCCACGGGCAGGGGAGGCTGTCATCCGTCCGTCATGGGTCTCAGCCCGGTTCCAGCGGTCCAGAATCTTCTGGCCAGAAGTTCGGGATTGAAGCTAGACGACTTTGAGTTGATAGAGTTGAATGAGGCATTTGCTGCCCAGTACTTGGGCGTTGAAAAGGAGTTGGGACTGGACAGAGAAGTCACCAATGTGAACGGTTCTGGGATTGGGCTTGGTCATCCGGTAGGATCAACGGGGTGCCGCATCATGGTCACCCTTCTCTACGCCATGAAACAACGGGGCAAAAGCCTAGGACTGGCCACCCTTTGTGGGGGGGGTGGTGTATCCATGGCATGTGCACTGGAAATGATGTAACGGCTCCATCTATCTGGTCTCTACGGAGAGATCCTTGTCTTCATATCCAAACAAGGAAAGCACCCTGTGGGATAGGTTTACAACCCCCATAGCGCTCAAGTTAACGTCTACGTACGTCTCCGTTCCGGGGATCTTTTCACAAGTCAACAACTCATAGGGGTTGGTACTAAAATAGTCTTTATTGGGTCCTGACAGTGTAAGAACAATTTCAAAGTCCTCTTTGTGTTTCGCAGCCACCACCTCGCAGATTTTGAGCAGCATCGCTTTCCATGAATCCACATCATACTTTTTCCCCCCTAACGTAAAAGAGGCGATGGACTTGCCTGTAAACTTCTCTTTTTTGACGGCTGCTTTCTTTTCTCTGGGAGGAGCCGCAGGCTTCGGCTTCAATGTTCTAGATATGTCCGCTTTGGCATCGATCTCCAGGGCCAAGAATTTCTCAACGATTTCCCTCTCCGGCTTGTGCCCGCAAAGATCCTCGGTCACCTGGGCAACGATATCATAAAGCCATTTTTCTGGTTCGCTCAGTATTTGCTTCCATGCCTTTGGGAGATTCTCTTTCACTAAAAGCGATTTTACTCTTGTACCATAGATACGTTCAGCAGCTTTTAATGACTTTCCCGAAACAATATTCTTTTTTGAGAGAAAATCCTCAAAGTTCTGTGCCACCTCTTCGGCCTTTCTCTCATTCATATCTATGGCATGAAATCTCTTCTCCTCAGGGCTTCCTTTGACAAGGGGCAAGGTAAACCACCAGGTGATGCCATCAGTGAGGATGGCAATATTGACACCCTCCTGAGTTGCGTAGTTCGATATTTCCTCCTGGTATTTCTTGAGGGCTTTTATCCCCTTTTTGATACCAACGAAAACCTTGCTGGACTTCTTATGCCGCAGGGAGAAATCTATCTTGCCACCATCCACCTCGTATTCGGGTTGGATTTCATCGATATCAAAGGGGTCCCAGTCCAAGTAAGAGAGGATTTTCAAGACAATACCCTGTTTGATCTCGGGTTCATCAAAGGAATCGTATCGCTCATCAGATTGGATCTCTTTTATGAATTCCAGAAGCCTTTCACGCATTATCCTCCTCCTGACGACAGGCACATTACGGTCCACGTTATTGGAGCTATATCAATATGTTATATATTGTCTTATAAGTCCGATCCTTTCGTCAAGCACGAATTTCTTATTATGACCTCCAGAGCTTCTGAGTACTCGCCGCAAGCCCGCTTCTCATTCCCCTGAATTTTCACACTCGGAAGATTCCCTAGGCCGCGCCCTGGGCGGGACATCAGGGCGTTTCAATCCGTCTCCTTTAACAGAATTCGGGCTACTTTCCCTGCCTGGTCATATACGAGCAAACCCCGATCGATGAAATCCTCTGATTGGTTCCTGTTCGCCTCCACAAATACGGCCTTTAGAATTGCTACCCGCTGCTCGACAGCCGTCATTTGGGCCTCCTCAGATGACTCCTCATCTGCAGGCACCTTGGGAACCCCTATAAGCATGCACCAAACCAGATCATCCAATTCCGGCAAGATCCCGCTTTTGGTCAGATCGACTGTCTTTTTGAAATCACGGTAGGCTTTGATAAATGCATCCGTGTGCTTCATGACTCCCCTTTGTTTATCATCGCGTTCTGTCAAGATCTGCATCCGTTTTTAAGAGCTCACTCATGTTCAACACAAGCGTATCCTTTCTCATAGATTCTTCTAACCAGGCAAAGGACGTACACCAATGCCCTACTTTTTCTGTGCTGTATCTTCTGGAGATACCCAGCCTTTTTGGAAGATTATTATTACGAAGTGATCGTCCTGTCCATCCAAAATTGGGTCACAGGACAACAAAGGGATGACATTTTGATTTCTTGCCCCCAACAGCAAAAGTTCTCGGCTGAGATGAAGCATTTGTGCCTTTACCACATTGGGTCGTCTCTAAATGACTGGCTTTAGATGTGTTTAAAATAATACGATTTAGCAAAAGATATTGATTTTCCTATTAAAATAAAATCAAAAAGACACTGAAAAAGACCTCTTTTTTCCTAATTTACCCGCTAAATCATTCACTATCTATAATAAAGTGTAACAAATAGCATAAAATGAAATTTCGGTGTAAAAAGTGTCATAATTTGTATACATTAATTCCGCCCTGAGATAACTCACCCCCAAACAAAAGTTGTTATTTCAATGGCTTATGAGTTTCACCCATTAAGGAACGACAATTGCTATAGAGTAGAGTTGCTGCTGCGTTATTCTATTCTCCTGTAAGCGATGGAAACACAAAAAGGTGAATTCTATCAAATCGCGAGGCTGGCGACCTCTTCTTTTGATACGAATTCCCTCCTAGCCATTAACTTTAGGGAAAAAGCCCTTATGTCTGCACAAGAACATCTAAGGTCTTTAGCAAGAGAAGCGGAACTTTACCGAACCCAGGGCCTCTTAGAGCATTCCAAAGAGAAATACCTACAGATCCTTCAATTCATCGAAGAAAAGAAATTCTCTAACCATCGAAAACTCAGAGAAGCTGTCAGGGAGAAGATTCAGACCCTCGAAGAAGATCTGGCTTTAGAGAAAAAAGACACCCGGGAACCCGAACTCTCTGAAAGGCAGCAAAATATGATTAAGAACCTGTTCTCGGTTTCACAGACAAAGGAAGCGGCCAAGATTGAGGGCGCTGTGGCGTTGGCGCAATTCGGACAGTATGAGAGAGCCCTGGAAGAATTCCACGCACTACTCAGGGAAGGCACGCTACCCGTTGTGGCAGCCAAAAACATACTCAGATGCTATATGGAGCTTTCCTCTCCAGATGAGGCGGTTGCGCAATTCAGAGAATGGGTGGTAGCCGGAGACGTTTTGACGCCGCAAGAGCTGAAACTCATACGAGGGTTTATTGAGAATCTCCTGGAAAGGAAGGGCATTAAAAGGGAACTCCCGCACTTGATCGAAACATCTCAAACGGACCGCCAATCCTCGGAAAATGAGGAGGGCTTCCTCGACATCTCTTCCGTTTACGTTGAACTGGGAAATGGCCCACAAAAAGGAGATATGGTGGAGTTTCAGGTCACCTCACAGTCGGGCAATACGATTAGCGTCAACATACCAGGTGAGCGGAGGGATCTGCTAGATGCCTTTAGACCTGGCCTGCGACTGCCGCAATTACAGTGCTACTCACCTATAGCCGTATTTAAGGGTAGGGGGATCGTCATCAAAAAAAGAAAGGTATGGCACGGCCGAAACCAAGGGAATTACCTGCTGGACATCACTATTGATGAGGAATAGCGGCAACGGGGGTGACTACTTACAGAACTGCTTTTAGGACACTCCGCCATCGCCTTACAATGCCCCTTTTGTACCTCAGAAGAAATCTTCTTCATCTTCTTCTGGGTTCATCATTATGCTGCTCTCTGCGCCTTGCTTTTTTGCTCCAGGTCTCTTGGGGCCTTTCTTTGCAACCTCGATAGCTGCTGGACAGGGATTGTCACTCCCCAGCCTACCGCTCACAAGAGCGGCACCAAGGCCCAGCGGACCAAACAGCAGCATGCCGCCAAACGCCTTGCCCATGGTGATTATGGTCTGGCTTGGATCCATGACGAACGCGGGATTTCTCAGTGTGCCGCCAAGTTTGAGGGGCTTGGCAAACTCTCCTATGCTCAAGCTGAGCTTGCCCACACCGCTGATGCCAACGCCTCTTTTTGGATAGGATCGCATTGTCAGATTCAGTTTTTCGGTCTTCAAATCGATTTCTCCATCCCCTATCAAGCTGGTTGCCTTGGTATCGAGCACCAATACTGTGTTGTCAGCAAGTCCTTGCTTGATATCGAATCGGCAGACAAAACAGTTTAACTCCGTGTAGTCTTGTCCGCTGGATGAATCGAGCAACTTGCCTAGGCTGGACCCCACATCCGCGCCAAGCATGTCGATGTACGTATTATTCATCCGGCCATTTTCCATGACGAGGGTGATTTTACCGTTTAGCGCAGCCATGAGTGCAGCAACGGACCGACCGTGCGCACGAATGTTCACATCCACATCCACTTTGCCCTCGAGGATATCGGTAACCTTCAGATCCTTAAGCATCCGGCCGAGATCAGCATGATCGATTCTTAGCGCGGTGGCCACTATCGCCCCTTTTCTCCGTAGACGTAGGTCCAAGCGGCCCTTTAGAGTCCCGCCGCCCA
Source organism: Desulfobacteraceae bacterium (assembly GCA_050122535.1). Lineage (GTDB taxonomy): Bacteria > Desulfobacterota > DSM-4660 > Desulfatiglandales > HGW-15 > JASFEQ01. The sequence continues at coordinate 14,813 of JASFIT010000023.1, forward strand.
TGATGGATCTGACCTCCCTCACTCGCAGACGCCCGCTTTTGAGGAATATTTGGGCGCTAAGGTCCCTGAGCGGAAGCCGGGGTATCAGGAAACGCTTTGCTTTAATCATGATCTCCGCGTCAGCCCTTTTCAGCGTGTCCAGAGTCAACGGGTCAGATGAGAAGGCTTTCTTTTTTGCTGCTCCCTTTACAGACCCCTTTGCGCCACGACTCCTTCTTTTTTTCTTTGATAAGAACGGTCGGAGGTCCAGTTTCCTAGAAGACAGCACTGCTGTCAGCCTCGGTCTCTTGCTATCCAGCCTTATGTCCACCGAACCACTAAGGTCGCTATTTCTCAGTGTACCCTTGAAATCTGAAAACTTGTACGTTTTGTGCCCCAGATCATTGACCCGGCCAGAGGCCTTGAAGGGCCCTTTGAGGGGAATCGACAGTCCTAGAAGCTTCTCCAGGTTTGCCAGGTTCTTTCCCTGAACGTGGAATTTGAGGTCGAAATCGCGTTGGGCGAGAATATCATTTACGGTCCCGCTAAGCTTCAGTCTGGCCAACTTGGAATGGCCCACTTGCGCCTGGAAGTTCTGAACCATCAGCCTACCGTCGGTCTCTGTTAGTCTGCCCATCCCATGGAAGGGCCCTTTAAGATGCAGTCGCTTTCCGAGAAGCTTTTCCAGGCTTGTTAGATTCTTGCCCTTAATAGCGACCTTAAGATCAATCCCGCGTTTGGCCCGTGGGTCCTTTATCACGCCTACAACATCCACCTTGGCCAATGCCTCATTACCCATGTGTGCATCGAGGTTTTCGATAGTCAATTTGCCATTAAGGTCAGATACTTTCCCGGTCACCTTGAAGGGTCTCAGCTCGGGGACTTGGGTAATATTGATCAAATCGGTAATGTCAGTGGTTGACTGCCCTTCAGTCTTCACGATGAAGGAAAAACCCTTGGCGTTCGCCACGTCCTTGATCACCCCCTCGGCGCTGACGGTAGCACGACCAGTCTTGGCCACCAAATTGAGTGGCCACGCTTTGTCTGGATCAGCTAATGAGGCCAGTGGTCCCAGCGTGCCCTTAACCTGGAACGACCTGCCCCCGTAAGCCCCCTTGACCATTATGGCGACGGGACTGTCACTATGGGCGGCGGCCGCACTAGCGCTTTCAAGGGTTACGCTGTAAGTTTTCCCGGATTGACCATCCTTGTAGATAAGACGACCCCTTTTAATCTGCAGCTGGTTTAGAGCAAAGAGCGGCAGTTCCCATTCTTCTGCCATCCCTGCCTTCTTCACTTCAGCAGCGGCCTTGCCCTTTTCTCCTTTAAGCCCTATGTTCCATCTGCCAGAATTGTCCCTCTCTAGTAAGATGTCAGGCTCCACCAAAATAAAACGCCGAATATCTATGTCTCCCCTAAGGAGCGGGAGTAGGGCCACCTGTAATTCCAGACGGTTGATCTTGACCAGCTCTGGTCTTGATCCCCAGGAGACATTCTCGAGATGCGCGTCCTCCACGGTCAGCGCTGGCCTGTACCCAATCTTGAGCTGGATGTTGCCGCTCAATGTCAATTCCCGCCCAGTTAGGTCCCAGAATGCCCTCGATATCCTCGGCTTTAGTTCATTGAAGTGGTAGCTGGATAGGATCAAATAGGCCAAGAAAGTCGATGCGGCGATCAGGAACAGGACTCCCTTTAAGATCAATTTCCTGGGCACGCCACGTCCTCCATGATGATGAATCTTAGGACAAGATTATGGGTCAAAAGAATCACTCCCGCTTAGCAGTATGTTGGCTGAGAATTCTGCTTCAAGAAGAATATGGACAGCAGAAAACCCACTAAAGATCTCCTTAGCCCCGCAAGGGGGATCTCCGCCTTGTTCCAACAGGACTCCTCGACGAGCCGTTCGCTTCCGTGTTTTTCGACTCTACTCGAATCGTTGAGTTCATCGAGGGGCTCAACTCGAGGCGCTTCGTGGTACTTCAGTGAAGGCGAACAAAAAAAAGCCGACGTGAGTCGGTCATGGGTGCACTATATAGTTGAAATTATAACAGAAAACAGCTTGTCGGTCAATCTAAAAAAGGATGCGTGCGAGGGGAGAACTGATGGCTGGAGCTGAGACAAGACTCAGGAGAATTTGTTAAGCCTCTTCAACCAGATTAGGGGTAGCTTAAGCTAATTTCAACTCTTTAAGGATATCTTCATTGAATTCCCGGGCCGCTTCTGTTCCTTCTTCCGGTGCCCATTCTGCGAAGATCATACCGACCCATTCCACAAACGGCCCTTCCTTTATTTCATACAACACAGAGCCTTCCCGCAAGGCTATGAATGAGTGCCAAGTCTTTGGTGGAATCTCAACGCCGATCATTCCCTCTTGGCGATCTAACACAAAATGATCACTAATGCTTCCATTATCATCAAACTCCACAATTACAACCCTGCCTTTTATAGCCAGGAATATCTCTGTCTTGTCAGGATCCTCATGTCTATGGGGTCGGAGGTATGAGTCTGGTTCAACGGCATTCAAGAAACGTTGAATGGGATCGCTATACCTCTTGTGGAAGTTGTGATTGCACCTTTTCCTTTTAGACGTTTTCGCCTTATCTGACGTCTCATTAATAATCTTATCCGTAATCTTCAGCATTGTTTAATGCTCCCCGAGTATTGAAAATCGGAAAAATGAAGAGCCTGGGGCACGAGAACGTCCTCCCCCTATCCCTCTCTGGCCACTTCAGAGATCTCTGAAAATTCCTGCTCAAGGATATGACGATGCCTGGAGACTCCCACAGTAGAGGAGAAGACTCCGAAAAACATTAAGTAAGAGACAGCATCACGGGCTGGAAAGACCCTGAAGATTTGATTGGTAAGCCATCTGCTAAGGCCGATTGGGGGGGCTGTGGATGCCTACTCCGATTTCTTGGTGATAAATCTTCTGTATCTCAGGTTTTCAAATTCTCCGGAGAGGCTTTCCTCTAGTTCTTCTACTAAAAACCGCAAATAGGGGTAACTGTCTTTCACACCATGGATATCCAATGCATCTATAGACTTACCCATTTCGTCTAAAGTCTTATTCAATTCTTTTATAATATCAAACTCCACATCCACTTCAGTACTGGAACTGAAAGACGATACCATGCCACTCTCGTTTTTCTTTTTTCTCATAGGGAAGTCTCCCTACTTTCAAAAGTGGACAGTGTTTTCAGGAACACTCTCGTATGCTTTCTTAAAGAGTAGCGGATTCACGGCCTTTTATCAAGGACTTGTTTCGCCCCCTAAAAGACTTTCTAGGGCTCTTCATCATCGTCCACCTGGAAAAGAAAAGGGGTCGCAACCCATTGGATCGCGACCCCTCGATTATTCCGTTGGAGGCGGCAACCGGATTCGCAGAAGTACATAGGGTAATTCGTGATAAGAATCCGCGTTTTCAGTTAACCTGCGCGGGGCATATCAAATCCCATAGCTTGTGGCTACGCGAAGCATGCCTAATTCCCATGTTTCTTGTCACAGACTAGACTTTAGGAAAAATGCGCTTAGATAAATTAAATAGGAAAAAGAGGGTGACCCTAATCTAACCTAGTCAAAACAACCTTAGTCTTAGACGAATCCTCCGAATATTCAAGCCTACCCTTCTTTTCTTTTTCTTGGCATTCAGGGCATTTTGGCCCAAGTGCGAAGAATCGCCACCCAAGCACAGCCAATGTATCCGCTTTACATATAACATTGCGATGGCATTCGATGCAGTGCCATTTTTCTGCTTTCACCTGTTCCATTTGCACTCCTTTTCGCATGCGTGAGCATACGCCAATACGTTGGAATCCCGAAAAGTTAAGCCCCTGAGATTTTCAATGTTGAATCAGGAGGTAAGGAAGACCCAGGGGCTTAGGAGGAAAGAGTAATTAGCTCCTCCTGCTAGGTATTGAGCAAAGATAATGCCAGACCCATCATCAAAAAAACTTCCCTGATTTTAAGGACTTAAAATTGCATTGAGGGAGCAGATATGAAACGAGATACCTATTTCAGGGTAATTGAATTCCACTTATTGGTAGGAGTTTACATACTGAGCGTATGGGCAAAAAAAACCCCTGAACCCAAAGGTCTGTATACGAAAGGGGTAAGTTCAGGGGCGGCACGAAGCTGTTCCTAACAGGCCAGACAACCCCCACTTTCTCACGAACAGCAGCAACTTCGTGCAATTCAGCTTAAGCAGCATGAATAAATATCACGTTCTGCTATCAGGGTCAAATTTTTTGTGCAAAAAAATGCCCCTGAGAGCCCTGCAAAAGGGGAATCTAAGAAATCCCAGTAGTAGGTACCAATGAAGACCCCCTTGAGTGGAAGTCGGGGTCACCCAAGGGGGGAAAGGAGGGGTAATTGCTCTTTGAGGTTGAGTTTCGATTCTAGTGGCAGGTTCAGGACTCAAAGGGAACCACATCCATCGGTGCATTTTGAAGCACCAGTTTACTTTAAACAAGATCTATCCGCGTAATGCAATGGGGTGAAGACTGTATTTTTGAATGAAAAACACAGTATTTTTGCCTATCGCAGATAAGGCCATTGCCGAAAAGGGGCGGCCAACTTCTTTTCAGAACGGTGAACGGTGAGGATGCTGGCAGGTTATGAGATGCCATTTCTGGGACAGATGGCTGCAAAATGGTACCAACCAATGAAAAAGGAGTTACCCGTGTTGACTAACCCCTTTAAATTGTTGGAGGCGGCAACCGGATTCGAACCGGTGAATAACGGTTTTGCAGACCGCTGCCTTAGCCACTTGGCTATGCCGCCTGAAGTATTTCATATTCTGGAGCGGGAAACGGGATTTGAACCCGCGACAACCACGTTGGCAACGTGGGGCTCTACCAGCTGAGCTATTCCCGCACAAGTTTTTTCATTCTATAGTGTGAGAATCATTTGTCAACGAAAAATCAGGGGCTTTCCCCTTCCGAGCTTACTCTCGCAACTGCGCTCTTTTTGCCCCTATTCTCTCCCTCTTTTGGGGAAAATTACCCGATGAAAATGGCGAAAATATGCCCATCCTGACCAGAGGGTAAAAAAGAGTGCAATCCAGAGGAAGATCATCCCCACCTTATGGAAATCAATCTTGAAATATTCATAATGGAGACAGAGACCTATTGTGGCAGTTACTTGAAGCGCGGTCTTATATTTTCCCAGTGCGCTCGCTTGGATCACCACTCCTCTATTGACCGCAATACTTCTCAATCCTGTCACAGCTATCTCTCTGGCGATGATGAGCATCACTATCCAAGCGGGGATTCGGTCCAAGGGGATCAGCATAACCATTGTAACGGAAACAAGAATTTTGTCTGCCAGTGGATCAAGCAGTTTACCTAATGTGGTGATTTCGCCATATCTTCTTGCAAAGAAACCATCTAAGAAATCTGTTACAAAGCCTAATCCAAAAAACAGGGCTGCCAGGGAACTGCCTAATCTCCCGGGATCTCTTAAGCATATAACCACGAGTGGAATACAGAGCAACCTGAGGATGGTCAGGGTGTTGGGTAAATTAAATATCACCTCGCCCTCACGATCCTTCTTCATACACCCTCCGTTCTAAGACCAAAGCCCGCTGCCATCCATGTTTTCGCTGCCCATTATTTTGATCCAGACTTATACTCCTCATAATAATCCATCACCTTTGCAACGAAAGATTTTGTTTCAGGAAACGGAGGCACACCACCATAGCTCTCCACCGCTTCCGGGCCAGCATTGTAGGCAGCAAGGGCCAGGATTTTATCGTTCTTAAAGCGCTCCAGGAGAAGACTAAAATAACGGGTTCCCCCAAAGATATTCTCTTCCGGACTAAAAGGGTTCGCCACTTGCATGGCATTCGCCGTGTCAGGCATGAGTTGCATCAACCCCTGAGCTCCTTTGTTTGACACCGCTCTATTGTCGAAATCCGATTCAGCCTTGATCAGCGCCTTGACCAGCGATGGCTCTACCTTAAACCTCCGACCCGCCTGCACAATAATCCCCTCGTATTCTTTTATGTATTGGGATGCCTTCTTTTTGGGAGTCCGGAGGTAGAGTTTGTAGCCCGTGTCTTTCTTGATATCGGCGAAGTGCCAGACGCCGTCTTTGTCCTGATAACGATAAATATCTGCTGAGGACAGAGCAGAAAATCCTAAAATAAGAGATAACCCGATGGCACAGGAGACCGCTTGTCTCATGGCAGACATGCTTAACCCATTTTTTTCCAATCAGCCAAGAATTTTTCAAGGCCAATATCTGTCAAGGGATGCTTTATCAACTGCTGAATGACCTTGTAGGGAATTGTGGCAATATCCGCTCCCATAAGGGCAACGTCAACCACGTGCGTGGGATTTCG
>JASFIT010000024.1:0-21118 GCA_050122535.1 Desulfobacteraceae bacterium
GAATCAAGCAACTTCTCAAGCAAAAGAAGTTCCAGAGGATAGTAAAAGAAGTTCTGGATGACCCTAGGATTGGGATTATAAGGTGGCCCTCGGATATCATCGATGTTTTGATGGAGCAGGAACCAGAGAGGGGAGAGTTCCTGGAAGGTAAACTGGGAGAATATGTATTTAACATAATTCTAAACCAGTTCCGCAGGAAATCAGATTCGAGCCTTGGAGGGAAAATTGAGAGAGTATGCGACAAACATTTCTATTCTAAATTTCAATTCTTGGGACATGTGGGCTATGACGAGAGAGTGCATGATTCGATTCTCACAAGAAATATATACATAGATAAATACCCCTACACCGTGACGGCAACAGACTTGAAAAACGTGGCAGATAAAATATCAGATAACGGGCAAACGCCTCTATCCACCTATCAGGATTGTTATGAAGAAGTTTGAAGATCTGAGTTATTATGAAATCCTGGAAATTCCGGTTGGTGCGTCTTCCTATGAGATCAGAGAAGCCTATAAGGAAGCCCTGTCCATCTACAATGAAGACTCCCTGACCACCTATTCACTTTTTACGGATGATGAAAGGGACAAAATCCGAGAAAAAGTTGAAGAGGCATTTCTCACGTTAATTGATGAGGTTAAGAGATCTGATTATGATAAGATGCTTGTGGATTCTGGAAAGGTGGATGAGCAGATTCTCCATGGGAAGTTGCGAGGGAAACCAGCCCAGCTCTTTCCCGATAACAAGGTTACTTACTCAAATGCGGTTTCTAACATGGTGAGGAAAAAAATTGAAGAAAGGGATGTGGAACATATCGCCAGCCAGGTCCTTTCAGAAGAACGGATTTCCGGACGTGACCTGAAAAGGCTGAGAGAAGCGATCGGAATAAAGCAGGAAGAGGTCTTTGAAATCACGAGGATTACGGTCTCCGTTTTAGATGCTATCGAGAATGATCAAGTGGAAAGCCTTCCCCCCCTCATATATTTGAAGAATTTCTTAAAGCAATATGCAGAAATTCTTCAAGTGGATTCCGAAAAAATCGTTGAAGGCTATACGCGTCATATTGCCAGCAACCAAGAGGAAACCTAGGGCCATTAAAAGCGACTAAGCAGAGAGTGACCCGAATCGCAAATCAGGACCCCACGGCTCACAAAGAGCGGTGGGGTTTTGTTTTTAAAAGAGAAGCTGCGGAATGGCAAGAAAGAGGGTGTAGAGAAATTTAAAAGGTGGGAGGACAATATGAGAAAGGGCACCTGACCCAAGCAAAATCACGATGATAAGAAATCCATACCGCTCAAGCATCATAAAGTAGTGGTCATATTTTGGCGGGAGGAATCCCCAGAGGATTTTACTCCCGTCCAGGGGCGGGACCGGGACGAGATTCAGAAGCGCAAGGAATAGGTTAATCCCGACAAAGGCGCTGAAGATCAGATACGCTGCTGCAGGAAGTGGGATAAACTTCCGCAAGAATACCAATATAAATGAGCCCACGAAGGCAAGGATAAGATTAGACCCAGGACCCGCTAGGGCAACCCACATACTTCCTTTTCGAATATTCACATGTGGTTTGAAATTTTGGGGATTAAAGGGCACCGGTTTTGCCCACCCAAAAACGGGTCCGCCGAGAATGAGCAAAATGAGAGGTAGGATGACCGTACCCAATGGATCTATGTGCGGTATGGGATTGAGGGTAAGGCGTCCCATATACTTTGCAGTGGGGTCACCAAGCCTGTAGGCCATCCATCCATGTGCCACCTCGTGGATCACGATGGAAAATAGTACCGGTACCACCCAGATCGCAATCCTTGTTATTACGTCAAACCCCATTTATATTCCTTTTCGCCTTGCTTCCCAGAACACAATTCCCTGATTTAATTATGGATCTTCACCTGATTGTCCACAACGAATACACATATAAGAATATGGCAATCCTCATCGTGAGAATCAAGTGGGTTTTCCGCATTATTTGGCGGATTGATAAGTCACCATCTAACGCGGGATCTCAGTGGCTGATGATGGCTAATTATTTTCCTGATTGATAAATTTGAAAACTTTTGTATAGTAGCAAGAGAGCCGCTTTTCCACAAGAAGCAAAAACTTGGCCAATTCAGGCCCCAAGACCTGATTTCAGGCACTTTCGATATTTAGGCGATTAAATATCCACGCTTTACTGGATGACGGGAAGAAGAGAGGGGGTGGATCTTATGGCCGTCAGGAGGTCTGATTTTGCAGGTAGTTGGTATCCTGGAAATGAGGCGGACTGCAAAAGGGAAATTGAGGCCTTCTCCAAAGACAGCCTCCCTTGTCCTCCAACTGAAAAGGAGAGCGCGGGAGGAATTGTCCCCCACGCGGGGTGGTTCTATTCGGGCAAAATAGCCTGCAACGTGATCGAATGCCTGGGGAGCGGTAAGACACCAGACACCGTTGTCATTTTTGGCAGGCATCTCCATCCCGGGGGCAGCAATTACATCATGAAAGAGGGCGCGTGGGCCACCCCACTGGGAGACTTGGAAATTGATCATGAGTTGGCCGAGAGGCTCACATCAGAGTTCCGCTTTCATGTGGAGACTGCTTCCCGTTATGAGCCAGACAACACTATTGAATTACAGTTGCCTTTTATAAAGCATTTTTTTCCAGATTCAAAGATTTTGCCCATGGGCGTACCACCCACTCTCAACTCTATCAAGATCGGGGAACGGGTCGCCCAGCTATCGGTGGAGATGGGCCGAGAGACGATTATCTTGGGCTCAACGGATTTGACGCACTATGGATACAATTATGGTTACACGCCCAAAGGCGTCGGGGAGGAGGCCGTCAACTGGGTGAAAAACGAAAACGATAAGAGGGTCGTGGATTTGATGGTGGCTATGGATGCCCAAGCCGTTGTAGAGGAATCTTTGAAAAATTATAATGCCTGTTGTTCAGGGGCTGCGGCCACTGCCATCGCTGCAGCAAAAGGATTGGGTGCCGAAAAGGGAGAAAAGCTAGTCTATTGCACGAGCTATGACATTAGACCTGATAGCAGCTTTGTTGGATATGTGGGCATCCTCTTTTCGTAGCGAGTCAGTAAACCGGACAAAGAACGCATAACACTGGGGAGTTCAGATGGGTACACGAAGAATAAAATTTGATCTTTTGATTCATGATCTTAAGACGCCACTCGCTGTCATTGAGGCGGGACTAACTTCCCTCATTGAAAGGTGTGAAAAATATGGTCCCCTCACTGAGAAACAAAAGAAGGTTCTGAGGAGGGCCTTGAGGAATACCAAAGTTACCCAGACGCTGGTAAACGATGCTATGGAGATAGGGAGATCTAGCGAGGGGATTATTCATACGCACAGATTCTCCCTTGCCAATCTGATTGAGCAGTCTCTGGTCGAACTTTTTGATTTGACCGACTACAGGGCCGCAGAGAGCGTCAAAGAGTGTGTGACCCTCACCGTCTTGAAAGAAACCTTGTCTGAAAGGAACATCATGCTCAATGTGGATGAGAATCTTTGGTGTCAGGACGTCTACCTGGACGAGGGCAAAATCCGGCAGATCCTGAGAAACCTCCTGAATAATGCCTTGAAGTATCGAAAAAAACTGATTGAAATCAAGATAGAAAGTAATGGCAAGTCTCTCTTTCTTTCTGTCAGGGACGATGGGGACGGAATACCCGCGGAATATCACCAAAGAATTTTTGAGTGCTATTTCCAAATGGACACAGAACAGAATCACTGTGTGAGAGGCCACGGCTTAGGTCTGGCAGGCGTCATGGTGCTGGTAGAGGATATGGGCGGCAGACTGTCTTTGGAAAGTGATATGGGAAAGGGAGCCAAGTTCTTAGTTGAGGTGCCCTTGAGCAGGCCTACATAATATCTCCAAGCTCTTCTTTAGAGAGGCGGCTGGTATAGGTCTCATCAAATTCCTTCCAGAATTCTTCATTCTTTCTTCTCCATTCAGGGCCGAACTTCTTATCAAAGAAAGGTCTAAGCCTGGCGAACCAGGTGCTATCCTTTTCGATTCCCCTCATGTGTGCCTCTAAAATATACCGAACGAAAGTGGGGATATCCGCAATCTTGTCTTTTGGAATATAAGATTTGGCCCCTCCTTTGACAGATTTGACAAGATAGTCCGGGCTGAGCGCATGGGCTGTAAGCATGAGGGCAGGTATTCCTTTTTGCGTAGCTAGCTTGAGTAATTCATGGCCCTTCACTCCCATAATATCGAGAATGGCCACATCATATGTATATTTATCAAGAAATTTCTTGGCCGTTTCGAAATCGGGAGCAGTGTCTATAAGACACATATCCAACAATTCCTCAAGCGTCTCCAGAATATCGGGCTCATCGTCCACAATGAGAATCCTTCTCCCCTGCAAAATTTCCTCACCCTGCATGTAGACCCTCCCTGGAGCTTTAATAGGCAGAAAGATACTAACTTTATGGGGTACCGTAGTCAATAGCTTTCTAAACTCCCTGATCCACCATCAAGGCATCATCTGCGGCGTTGCCTTCGATCGCTCCTCCTTGCGGCGTATTGCCCGATATGCCTCAGTCGTCGCTCCTCGGCGCCTAGCATCTGATACCTTGCTGGTGATCAGGAATTCTACATAACCTGCTATTTCAGCCCTAATACCCAAATTAGACGGTGGATTTGGGAGCCGCTAGGGAATGCTTAAGTCAGTTGCATTTGCCTCCCCTCTATCCCCACAATTGCGTTATTCCAGTACGGAGTGGTCGAAAAGCATTTATGGTAGGTGAGGGTCGCTTGGGGGCCATTGCAACTATTTTTCTTTTTTTTGGCCTGACTTATGACCCCCTGATGTGATATAGCCACTTGGAACAAGGAGATACATGCTATGGAATTTGTTGAAAGGGCAAAAATAATGCTTGAGCGTTGGATAAGCCATAATGATCATCACCAACAGGAATATGAAACGTTTGCTGATCTTCTGGAAGAGGCGGGTAAGGCGGAAAGCGCCAGATACGTGAGAGAAATGACAGAATTGAGCACCAGGAGTACGGCGTGCTTAAGGAAGGCGCTAGAAGCACTCTGAGAGCGTCTCACGTGCACATGGCGTGCTGGAGCACTGGAGTAATGGATTATTGGATTTTGAAATGGAAAGAGGTTGGCCTTGTTCCATCCAGTCCATCGCTCCCATACTCCATTACTCTATCACTCCGTGAGGGCGATGTGAGAGAGAGAAATGGTCCATAAAGACTGAGCATCATGAATCTTTTTGGGGGATTTACAATGTGTGAAGCGCATGCCTACATTTTAAAGAATGGTGAGGAAGAGGTTCTCCTGGAGAACGTTGATCTAGTGGAAGTGGAAGGGGATGAGGTCAGAATGATCAATATCTTTGGAGAACAAAAAATTCTAAAGGCCCTAATCAAGAGCTACAACAATACGGAGAGGAAGATCCTGCTTGAAGTTATCCAATAGGTGGTTTATTGATAGGAAGCGTCCTTAGCGTTCAGAGGTCCTTACTAACCCATAGGAGAGACAGGTATAATGGAGCATTTGATAAATCAGGCTGCTGAGATCATCTACAACTCCAAATTGACCCTTGCATTGACCGGTGCAGGGATCTCCGTGGAATCCGGAATACCTGATTTTAGGAGTGCTGGAGGGCTCTGGTCAAAATTTAGCCCTGAGGAGTATGCGACCATTACGGCCTTCAGAGAGGACCCTGAGAAGGTTTGGATGATGGTGAAGGAGATGGGAGCGTTATTGGATCAAGCCAAGCCCAACAAGGCCCATCTGGGAATGGGAGAGCTGGAAAAACTGGGATTCCTTCATTATATCATCACCCAAAATGTGGATAATCTGCACCAGGAGGGTGGGGCCACTAATGTCATAGAATATCACGGAAATTCAAGCACCCTATCCTGCCTTTGGTGTGGAAATGCATATACCGCTGAAGAGAAGAGGGAAGAACATCCGCCTCGGTGTCGATGCGAGAAAATCCTGAAACCTGATGTGGTTTTTTTTGGAGAAGCTATTCCAACAGAGGCCCTTAACAAATCTTACCTGCTGGCATCCTCTGCAGAGGCCTTGATGGTGGCTGGCACATCAGCTGTGGTATCTCCTGCCAATACCATTCCTGTCGTCGTCAAGCAGAATGGGGGAAAAATCATAGAAATCAATAAAGAAAGGACACACCTCACAGATACAGTGAGCGATGTGTTTATTCAGGGTGGAGCTGGCGAGATAATCGAAGCGTTGGTGACGGAAGTAAAGAGGATGGCGGGTGCGCGGGGGGCTTCACGTTGACCCATTTCTCTTGGCCCTGACCTGGACCTGTGTAAGGCTTATTTGGGTTTCAAGAAGTCCTCCAGGTGTATGACCTTATCCTGTTTTCTGGCCATATCCCATGATCCCTTCACTTTGGCCTTCCGGAGATCGCTTATCATCCCCTGAAGTTCTGGATTCTGATCTATGATTCCCTGGATCTGTTTGCTGAGATTCTTCCAGGTATTATCAAGATCCTCTGTGTCCAGCTCAAAACCTCCCCAACGGGACAGCAGAGCCCCCAAATGGGATAGAAGGCCGAAATGTGTGGTTCCCTGGAGGTAATAGGGGCAATGGCACCAGAGGCTAACACAATCGATCCCCCGTTTTTTGGCTTCAGAATGGATGGTAGAATGAATGGCACTAGGGCCTTTGTAATTGATTGTGTTCACATTTTCCGCCTTCAGCTCGGAAAGGAGTTCCTCGCTTGAGGCGAGGGCGGAGATTACCGTATCTGTGTGGAGAACATTATCGTACATGCTGCCCAGGCTGACGATGGTTCTTACGCCCGATTTCTGACAGAGGGTCAGGATGGCATCCACAAAATGGAACCATCGGAGGTGAGGTTCGCTCGCCTTAAGAATAATCAGGTCACGACCCGCGTGATCCGACTGGGTGGCGTAGAGGAACCCTCCTGGCGGAAAGATCTTTCTGAGCATCCCATCTTCAATCTCCACCACCGGACGATTCTCATCAAATCGGTAAAAGAGGTCAGGATCTATTTTTCCAAAGCGTTCTGCCTTCAGTTTGCGGATCAGATAATCAGCCATCCCCCGTGAGATATCCAAGGCATTCCCCCACCCATCAAAGCCGGCGATGAAAAGCGGGTCTTTCAGTTCAGGCACCTGTATGATTTGAATACTTTCTCCAATCATAATCAAAGTTTGGCACTGGGCTAAAGTATTGTCAAGGATCACGTTTAATTTCTATTGACAAACTAGGAAAAATCCCTAAAGTATCCAGTTTTAATATGGTAAAATAATATGTTACAGGGTTTATGAGTAAGATTAAAAGGAGAAGAAAAGCGATTGTCCATTGAAATAGAGAAGCCGGTCTTGGAAAAGGCTTGCAGGGAAATGATCGAAACCATCCTTTTGTGTCTCCCCAATGCCCTAAAAGGCACCATCTATAGAATTGGTAAACCCCCAGAGCTAATTGCAGAACGGATCGCCTCCGGAATCATTGATGAGGAGAGGAAAAAGATCTCCTGGGGTCTTCCTGTAAAATCTGGTTATAACACTCCGGGAAAGCCATGGGCGGAATATAGGGACGAACCAAGCCGTCCTCTTGAGGCCATGTCGTGGTGCGTGGAAAAACAAAAGAGCTGGACTGCCGAGGACCCAATACGTGATGCGCGAAGTGTTAGGATGCAGGTGGAGGGGATCCACGAAGATTTCCACCATATGGAACCTGTGCTTGTGCGAAAATTGGATCTTAATTTAAACATGTATTCCTCGGAATATCCGAAGGATTATCACGGCAATGTTATATGGAAAGGGAGTGAGTACGTTACTGTTGCCGTTGTTAAAATACACTTCCGTCCCCACAGCATAAAAATCGGCAGCTATGAGACTATGGTCATCAAAAAGCTTTCCCGTTCACTGGGTACCGAACTGTTGTCCTATCAGCTGCGGCAAGATTCTTTAAAGACCATGCAGGAATATGCAAAAGACAGGTTGAACGCGTGCAACATACTCGCTGATTCACTCCGCAATACCATTACGAAATCGGGGATGATTTTCTCCCTTGTCAAGCAGGAGATAGGATACCTCAGGGATCAATGGGAGCAACTGCTGCTGCAAAACAGTAAAGAGAAATATGCGAAAGTGGAGGCCATAAAAGACCTAAATGATATGCTGATGAGCATGGGCAACGGCTATGAAGATCTCAGGAAAGACCTGGTTGATGTGCAAAGTCAGTTCTTAGAACTTTCCCTTCCACCTGAAATGGGGGAAAACTGGGTCGTCATGCAGATAGAGGAGAGATGGAAAGATCTTCTTTACAAGCATCCACAGAATAAAAAGGTAGAGAGGAAAATCTGGGGAATCATTGAAAAACTAAAAGAGTCCCTCCACATAGGTCGAAATCCGCAAGTCCTCTCCACATATGATAAAGTGCCCGAGGAGCTTAAATGGGATTGGGTCAATCTCATCTACACAAACAACGATTATTTTGATCCCAAAGTCCTTGAGAAGTTGATTAATATGCTCAGCAACCCCACTTTAGATATCCCCTCACGGGAGAGATCGAAAAAGAACCTCACACAACTCAAGGCTCTTGCAGAGACCATGCATGAACTGGAAAAAAATACGGATTTCCTGTTGAATCAGGTTCTGAACGGAGGAGACAAGGAACTCGTTTCAGAGATCATAAATAATGCGCCTTCAAATTTTGACCCCAAAAAGAGCCTTCTCTAGAACCGATCCCAATCCCTTGCATTCATCTTCAAAACCATTAGACAGGATAAACAGGACCGACATAATTTTAGAGAATTGAGTCTTGTTTGACCTTGCGTCCCCTGTTGGCAAATGATATGACAACGGCCAAAGTTGGAAAGGTGTCATATTGGGCAAGATGAAGCAGAAAACAGCAAAAAAGGTGAACACTCAGACCCTCGTCTACCTGATTGTCTTTTTCTGGTTCGGGGGGTTGTTCTGTTCGGCAGTCAACTCCTCTGAGAATTCCTCAGAGACAGATAAACTGGCTGAGATAGACAGTGGATTTTTTATCTCAAAAAATGATGTGTATCAATTGCAGGATCAGGCTTTTAGGGAAAGTCTATTATTATTTCTGACAGGAAATGGAATATTGACCAAGAGCTCAAAGGGCCTCATCTATTACCATATCTCCGAAGATGCAATCGACAAAATAGAAGACCAGGAATTTAGGGAAAAAGTAAAAGAATTTGTTGCAAAGGAAGAAAAGACCTCTCCCCAAGAGGCATTACACCGTATCCACGAAGTTGAGCCCGGGGAAACCCTCTGGAATATTGCACAAAGATACGGGATGTCGGTGGATGAAATCGTTCGCCTTAATAGACTAAATCCATCTGAGACCATTTATCCTGGTCAAAAAATCCGGGTAAGTCCAGACTGGGAGTAGTGAAGCACCCCGAGCCAAGGCCAGTGATGGCTTCTCGCAGCGTTCCCCTTGGCTTAGACAGCAAAACCCAATTCCTGCTATAGGGAACTGGGTTTTTTAGCTTATACAAAAACAGGGAAAGAAATGCCATGGGAACAAAAAAGCCCCCACATCCCTTAAGGGGAGCAGGGGCCGGGACTTTTCATAATGTAAGAAACCTTAGTCTAAAAATAGGGTTCAAACGGGATCACTTGGGCTTTGAATTTCGTTTTCCACAGTGGGGACATTTCCAATCGTTTTCCCTAAATTCGTATTTAAAAGAAATCTCTCCACACCACGAATTGTCGCACCTTATCAATGTCTGGGTATCCCACTTTTTCAGGTCAGCTCTTGTCTCTTGATCCTTCGGTTTTGGTCTCATTGGGGCCTCTGTATTTTCCTGAATACCTGCAGAAATGCTGCCAGGGCAATTATAGAAAGTGAGCGAGGAAGAGGAGGAAAAGAGTAACTAAAAAGATACACACATTGAGAAGACTGCTCATGATCCTCCTTTTGTTATACAAAACTACACATATTCTATGATATCCAAAATAAGGTGTCAACTAAAATATACATAAAATCAGGGAAAACTAACCGTGACTTCAAAAAGGCCCTGAGCATCAACATCAAGCCTAGAGGAAGGTGGGTAGCAGGACTAACCTGTGGACAAAATGACCCCAATGGAATACTATTTAAATCTCGCTTTCTGACCGGTGATGGGGAACGCGCCTGTAGCTCAGTTGGATAGAGCAGCGGACTTCTAATCCGCAGGCCGCAGGTTCGAATCCTGCCAGGCGCGCCACGCCAATTAAAGGGGTTGGCCTCGCCATTTGGCGGGTTAACCCCTTAAAAATATTCCCCTCCATTTCTTTTCAAGGCTCATTTAGGAAAGCAAGGAAAGGGATCCATTGCAGACCATTCGTCAGCAGATGATTGAGCTTTTGAGCGACAGGGAGATGAGTGCCAGGGAACTTTCCCAGATGATCCGGATACGAGAAAAAGAGGTCTATGAGCACCTACCCCATGTCGCACGTTCCATTGCCGCCCAGAGAAAAAAGCTCGTGGTTTTGCCTTTCCAATGCCTGGCCTGTGGATATGTCTTTGAAGAAAGAAGGCGTTTCACACGACCGGGTAGATGCCCTCGTTGCAAAAAGGCACATTTAGAGTGGCCAATGTATAGGATAAAGTAGTGGGGAGAGATCTAGCGCATCTTTGAAGCCATTTCTATTATGTTCTCAGATACCCATGTTTTGTGAGCGGAGGTGGAGGGATCACATCAAACGCATAGGGGAGGAATGAATTGTGAGGTTTTTTAGGGCTATTCTTTTCGGGTGGGTTGTTCTGGTCGTTAGTGTAGGTATCTGCGCAGCTGACGATCCAGCCTCCAGGATCAGGCTGAATGTGAAGGAGTTCAAGCTCAAAAATGGCATGCAGTTCTTGATCGTGGAACGCCCAACCACACCGCAAGTTGCCTGCCGGGTTGCTATCCGTGCAGGTTCCGCCCTTGAAGAGACGGGCAAGACGGGCATTGCGCATCTGCTCGAGCACATGATGTTCAAAGGGACGAAGAACTTCGGCACCACAGATTTCAAAAAGGACCAGGAACTGCAGGATAAAATCGAGGCGGCTTATCAGGTGATTTTGGCAGAGGAGGAAAAACGTCACCCTAACCCGGCCCTGATCGAGTCCAAACGCATGGAGATGGAAAGGCTGAGGCTTGAGGTGCAAAAGATCTTTGTCCCCCAAGCCTTTTCATCGCAACTGGGTAGGAACGGCGCTGTGGGAGTGAATGCTTTTACCAGTAAAGACCAGACCCAGTACGTTATGTCCGTGCCATCAGACATGTTGGAGCAATGGTTCTCAATCGTCAGTGAGCAGTTGTTTGAGCCCTCTTGGCGTGAATTCTACGTGGAAAAAGAGGTGGTGCAGCGGGAGTGGGCTTTTCGCCACATCAATAATCCCAACGGCGCTGCCTGGCTTGATTTGAACGCCACCGCCTACATGGCACATCCTTACCGCAATCCCGTCATCGGCTGGAAACCTGACATGGAGAAGTATAATACCACGGACGCCATCGCTTTCCACAAGAGATATTACAACCCCACAAATACGGTCTGTGTACTGGTTGGCGATGTGACACTGGAACAGGCTAGGGATCTAGCAGAGACCTATTTTGAGCGATATCCGGCAGGCAAGCGCGCACCTGAAGAGGTTACAAGGGAACCTCTTCAAAAGGGTCCGCGCCAGAGCGTCCGTTTCTTAAAGGGTGCCAGAACACCCCTTGTCAGGATTGGATTCCACACGGCCCGTATGGGAACAAAGGATTTCTACGCGTTGGACGCAATGACCATGATTTTAAGCCAGGGTCGCAGCGCTCGTATGATCCAGAACATTGTCAACAAGGGTCTTGCGGTGGAGGCATGGGCGTATAACCCGGACAACCGCTACGGGGGTATGCTCATCCTGGGAGGTTCGCCCAACGAACCAGAGGAACTGAAGGAGAAAGCGCTCAGTGACGAAGAGAAGCAGCAAGCCTACCTGAAAGCCTGCAAAGAGGTGGAAAGGATTCTTCTTGGTGAAGTTGAAAGACTTAAGACTGAATTGGTTTCACTTCGGGAACTGCAACGGATCAAGAAACTAAACCAGCGAGATTTCTTGGACAGATTACGTAGCAATGAGCAGTTGGCAGGCACTCTGGTGACTCTGGAAGTCCAGATGGGATGGCGTTACCTGCAGACCTATCTGGATAAAGTAGCAGAAGTCACGCCGGAGGAGATCCAGCGCGTGGCAAACAAATTTGTCCGGACGAGTAAAAAGAACAGTGTCTATATCATCCCTGGTGGCAAGCCTGAGCGTCCCCCCGAAGCATACACCGAGGACAGGGCTGTGAGTGGAGCGGCCGCAGCCAAGATGTTCAGGCCCAAAACGTTTGTCAACCACTCAATCTATCCTACGCCTCGCGGCTGGGAGCACCCTCTCTCCTTCAAACGTCACCCTGAGAAGATTGAATACCCAAAAGCGGAGACTGCTGAAGCGGAGGGGGCGACCATATTCTATTTGCCCGACCGAGAACTTCCGTTGATTGATTTGACCCTCCTTGTAAAGGCAGGGGCGGTTGATGTGAGAGATGCAAAAACCGGCTTGCCCTATGTGTTAAGTGGTTCCCTTATCCGCGGTGGGACCGAGAAATACTCGCCAGCTGAATTGGCGCTGGCTTTAGACGAAAACGCAATACAACTCTCCGTTTCAGTCCACGCAGAGGAGGCGGTTGTAAGCCTGTCAGTGATGAAGGATGACTGGGAGAAGGGTTTGGCCTTGCTGGAGGAAGTCCTGATGCGTCCCAGGTTCGATCCTCGGGTGGTTGACGTGGTCAAGCGGCAGGCATTGATCGGACTCAGGCGTCAAGGCGGTGATGCACAAAGGGTCAGCAGCCGCGAAGCGAAGATCTGGCATTTTAAGGGACATCCCTACGGTCGTGATCCACTCAAAGGACTGAAGACGATCCCAAACATTACGACGGATGATTTAAAAGGTTTCATAAAGGCCTATTTTGTGCCCTCAAACATGGTGGTGGCCATCTCAGGCGACATTGACAAGGACAGAGCCGTTGGAGGATTAAAGCGACTCTTCCAGGCATTCCCTGAGAAAAGGGCCCCCGTGAGGGAACTGGATGATCCGCCCGAGACCCCGCCCATCTTGGCCTTGGTCCATAAGCCGGGCCAGGTCCAATCCCAGGTGGCACTCATCCTCAGCAGCGTGAGGCGTACACATCCCGACTACTGGAAAGCGAGTCTCCTCATGAATGTCTTTGGCGGAAAGGATTCCCTGTTGTACACCCGCCTGCGAGACGATTTGGGGGTTGTCTATGCCGCGTGGTTTTATCAGACTTACAGGTGGAAGGCGGGCATGCTTGTTGGATACATTGGCTGCAAGAGTGACAGGACAGGCCAGGCAGTGCAAGAGACGGTGGAGATCATGAAACGGCTTCGGGACCAGGTTCCCCAGAAGGATCTGGAGTTGAAACGCCTTGATGCCCTGAACAGTTTCGTCTTCAATGTGGACACGCCGGCTGAACTGGTGGAGGTTTATGGCCGTTATTATATGCGGAAGGAGCCTCTGGATACCCTCGAACGGATCCAGGATGCCTACATGGGCGCCTCGGGGGAGGAACTGAGGGCTGTAGCAGAAAAACTCCTCAGGCCGCAAAAGCTCCAGGTCTTTGTTGTGGCGGATAAGACGACCCGTTTGAGGAAACAAGATGGGACACAGATCACCCTTGAGCAGGATCTGAAGGATCTGGCAAAGAAATTAGGCGTTCCATACACCGAAATTGAACTGCGCTGAACCTGGATGTTCTCATAGGGCGGGATCTTAAAGTTTCCCGCAAGACTTTGGGAAATTCCGTGTTGCAGATTACTCAACATATGATGCTGGATCCTTGATACTGGATTTCAGAGTCCAGAAACCGCGAGACGAAGAATTTTCTGATTTATCTAGTATCCAGCATCAAGTATCTCTCCGAGGCGTAGGCTCTCCGAGCCGGAGGCCAGTATCGCATCGCCCGAAGCAACGTGACACTTGCTCATCAAGTCGTCTATTCGAACCGGCGCTTCATGAGGAGACGAACGGGACAAAACATCCATGGGAAACAACGCCAATAGGCACCAATTGGTTTTCGAAGATAAAGCGATCACCCTGGTAGGGGCGGCCCACGTATCCAGGGAGAGCGCTGAGCTTGTTGCACAGGTCATTGAAGAAGAAAAACCCGAGACGGTCTGCATTGAACTCTGTGAGTCCAGATATCAATCGCTCACGAAGAAGAAAAAGTGGCAAAACACGGATCTCCTCAAGGTTATCAAAGAGAAGAAGGCTTTCTTGCTCCTCTCCAACCTCATGCTCGCCTACTTCCAGAAGAAAATCGGAAAGAAGTTGGGGATAAAGCCCGGAGAGGAGGTTTTGCGAGCCATTGCCTCAGCAGAGGCGATTGGGGCCCAGGTACACTTGGCGGACAGGGATATCCGTACGACCCTATCCAGGACCTGGCGCGTCATGGGTTTTTGGAGAAAGATAAAGCTTTTAGCGCAGCTAATGACTTCAGCAGGGCAGATAGATTCCATCCAGGAGGAAGACATTGAGAAGATAAAAAGGAATGATGTCCTGGAAACGCTCCTCTCAGAAATTGGGGAATCCTTTCCGGAAATTAAACGCATCTTGATTGATGAAAGAGACCAGTATCTTGCCCATAAGATCAGAACTGCACCCGGCGGCAAGATTGTGGCCGTGGTCGGGGCCGGGCATGTTCCTGGGATTCAGGCGTATTGGGAAAAGCCGGTCGATGTGGCTGCACTGGAGCAAATACCTCCCAAAGGCCACCTGTCTCGCGTGTTCAAGTGGGGTATCCCCGCGCTCATATTGGGGATTATCATCTTCGGCTTCTTCTTGGCTGGAACCAGCGGTGGCGCTCACATGATCAAGTGGTGGATTCTGGCTAATGCGGTGCTGGCAGGCCTTGGAGCCGTCATTGCCCTGGCCCATCCATTGACGGTTCTATCCGCCATTGTTGCCTCTCCCATCACATCCCTCAATCCCATGATAGCTGCGGGCTGGGTTTCCGGCCTGGTCGAGGCCTTTTTGGGCAAACCGAAAGTGAGAGATTTTGAGAACCTGCCTGAAGACATTTCCACGTTGAAAGGATTTTGGAGGAATAAGATCACCCGGATTTTGCTTGTGGTGGTGTTTACGAACCTAGGGAGTTCGCTGGGAACCTTCGTGGCCATCCCTCTCATGATGAGAGTCTTCGCGTAGAATCTCGGTTTTTACAAACCAGAACTTTCGTGATATTTGAAGTCTTATGAAAGAGGACGTGCAGAATAAGACCCTGCTCTCTGTTGCCATCATTACGAAAAACGAGGAAGAAAGGCTTCCTGATTGTCTGAAAAGCGTCGCGTTTGCAGATGAAGTGCTGGTGGTGGATTCAGGTAGCACGGATGGCACGGTGGAGTTGGCCAAATCGTTTGGGGCCAGAGTGCTCATAGAAGCGTGGAGAGGTTACTCGGGGCAGAAACAGTACGCCGTTGATCAGTGCCTTCATGACTGGGTTTTGATACTCGACGCAGATGAAAGGATCCCCCAGGAGACGGCCCAGGTCATAATGGGAGAGTTATCCAGAAATGATGTAGCAATCTCCGCCTTTGGCTTCCGACGTAAGAATTACCTCCATGGCAGATGGATCAAGCACTGCGGCTGGTGGCCTGATCGCATTGTCCGTCTCGTAAACAGAAAGATGGGAAGTTTTGATGGCAGGCCGGTTCATGAAAGATGGGTCACTGAGGGGATCGTAAGAGAACTTGATGCTGCTATCGAACATATCAGCTTCAGAAACTATTCTGAACTTCTGGCCAAGATGGAGAACTACTCCAACCTCGCCTCAAAAGAATTATTTGAGAAAAATGTCAGGGTGAATGCCGTCACGCCTATGCTTCATGGTCTGTGGATGTTTTTTAGGACCTATTTCCTGGAATTGGGAGTCCTCGATGGCTTTGACGGCTTCGTCATCTCTACCACGAATGCGGGAGGTTCCTTCCTGAAATACGCCAAAACGAGAGAGATGAGAGTTGTGAATAGGAGGGGACTCTGAGGGATGTCAATGCAATGAACAATATTCACCACTGAGGCATAGAGAGCACAGAGGGATTAGTTCTTTTGGCCAATCGGGAGACCCGCCCGCCTCGCCTGAGCGGCTCGCGATGGCGGGCAGGCGGCGATTGGCCAAAATAAGCTCAGCCCTTCGGGCGAGCTAGGAGGCTGCGTATAGGGTGCGAGCGCTTATGCATTACCTTGTGGCTTTTGTGGACTATTGGCTGAGGTCCTTGATGTTAGGCGGGATTTCATATCAGAGGCGTATACGCTTTCATCTGAAGATGAAGCACTAACAGTAGAGTGAATAACCTCGGCAATAAATGAGCAATCTGAAATTACTGGTATTTTCTTAACTGAAATACCTTCTTGTTTTGCTTGGCCGAAATATAATAGAACTTGTCTAAGGGGACATAGACATAGGGCACATCATCTTTTCGACGGTAGAGAAAATGGGAAAGGATCATTCGGTTGGCAGCCCTGTGCCCAATGATCATGATGTTGTCAGAGGGCCCACTTAGAAAGAGCGCTTTTTTGATACCACGATCAATTCTCTCTTCCATGGAGATATACCCTTCTCCCTCAGGATAGACATAATTGTATTTGTCCTTTCTTCTTGCAAAATAGACCTGAGGCATGATTTTCCTGATTTCCTCGTAACTCATCCCTTCACACATACCGCTGTTGATTTCATTGAACTCAGCTAAGGGGACGATGGTACAGTTTTCCTGCATATTCTTGATGGGCTCTGCCGTTTGAATCGTTCTCTTTTTCTGACTTGTAAAAATGAGCGGTATCTTTTTCTTTTTGAAGTGTTCGGCCAAGGCCTGGGCCTGTGCCCTGCCGTTCGCCGTTAAGTCAGCGTTTCCACCAATCCGGTTTTCCAGATTGAAATAGGTCTCTCCGTGACGGATCAGGTAGAGGTTCTTCACGGTGTCTGTGACAAGGAAATCCCTTATCTGTTCATAATAGGGGATATCATGACCTATCTCTTCTTCAAGGATTCTGGTGTGTAGAGAATCCAATTTAATGAAATTTATTTCCGTACCCAAAGAATGATAAATAGATTCGTAGTAGAAAATTCGCTCTTCAAAACTCTCCATGGCCTTTTCTCGAGTGAGATGGCCAAACTCTGGCATAGCGATCTTCCTCTGTATGCTAGCGCTGAGGATTTCTGGGTCATTGTTGATACATTCGACGAAGAGGATAGGATGGTCGTTCAACAGGTTCTGAATGGTGTTTCTGCGTTTCAGACTCACATTCGTCGCATCTAAAATGGCCACGTCTCCATTTCTCCTAAGATAGCTCTGCGCCTTGTCGATGTTAATGAGAGCTATCTTTTCCCGGATAGCCACCCCTTCTTTGTTCTTCGGATCATAGAATCCGGCATAGGAGGTATTCTGCGGAATCATTTTCCGTCTCAGGTCACCGTTGTTGAAAACCCTGGTTCTGACAGCGTCATGCATCAGGTTTTCTTTGAGTTTGGTGGCTGTGATGGATTTGCCCCTTGCGGGAAGACCGACCATCACGATATAGAGTTTATTCTCCTTCATGCCTATATTCCTGTAATGTGGGCTAAAAAATGGAATACAATACTTTTACAATATGATAAGGTAGAAGTAAACATCTTGCCATCCCGCCATGGGACAGCTTTTCTGCAGAGGCCCTTCGAACTGAGAGATGATACCTATAAATACAATCCTTATCGCCTATCTCGTCCTATATCTTTTCACTTCCACAGCGGATCTTATTATCGAGGGAATCAATGCAAAAAATCTAAAGAAATACAAAGAGCAGGTGCCTGAGCCCTTTAGCGGAATAATAGATGCGGATAAGTTAAGAAAAATAAATCGATACACCATTGACAAGATAAATTTCTCCCATGTGGAGACAATCGCTGGAAAGGTCGTCTTTCTTTTCATCATCCTCTCAGGCCTGTTGCCCTGGTTGGCAGATGGCTTGAAAGATGTCCACTTCGTGTTGGCCGGCCTGGTCTTTTTCGCTATTCCCGGCCTGATTGGGGCCATTGTAGACCTACCATTCGATTATTACCATATCTTCGTGATTGAAGAAAAATATGGCTTTAATACGAGAACCCTGAAAACCTGGCTTCTAGATCTGCTCAAGTCACTATTGATAACAGTGATTATCGGAACCGTTCTCCTATCCCTTCTTCTCATCATGGTCAAGTATGCAGGAAGCAGTTGGTGGATCTGGGCCTGGCTTATTTTCTTTTCCTTTCAAATACTGATGGCGGTCATCTACCCCACAGTGATAGCTCCAATTTTCAACAAGTTTACCCCCCTTGAGCAGGACGAGCTTTCAGAGAAAATAGAGCATCTTGCAGAAAATGAAGGGTTTACCCTTAAGGGTGTGTTTCAGATGGATGCCACAAAAAGGAGCCGGCATACGAATGCCTATCTATCGGGTTTAGGAAAGAGCAAGAGAATTGTGCTCTTCGATACCCTGATACAGGCCCACGAAGATGATGAGATCCTGGCTGTGCTCGCCCATGAGATGGGACACCTTAAAAGGAATCATATAAAGAAACAGCTTGTTATCATGGGCCTTTCGTCTGTCGTGCTCTTTTATCTTGCCTCCGAGATGATTAGTTGGCAGAGTATGTATCAATCGTTTGGGTTTTCCTCCATGCCAGCCTATGCGGGACTATTTCTCGTGGCGGTTCTCTGGGAGCCCGTCGGCTTTTTCCTCTCACCCATAGCCATGGCTATTTCCAGACGATTTGAACGACAGGCTGATCGCCACGCCTTCAAGGCCATGAAGGTGGCCGAGCCGCTCATATTGGCTTTGAAAAAGATGGCCCGGGATAATCTTTCCAATCTCCGGCCGCACCCCATATATGTCTGGTTTAACTACTCTCATCCTCCCCTATTGGAGAGAATTCAGACCCTTCAGGACATGACCTAAGCGGTTCTCATGAGGGCGCGTTACCTGGTCGAAGTTACGACTTGAAGATTTTACCTGAGAAACTATAATAAACGGGTGTAGAGAAAACAGCAGGATAAAGCTGAGGAGGTTTTAGATGGCAGAACCCATTTCCGTACCTAAGCCAACGGCAGAGGTCCTGGTCAATGATTATGTTCGAAGTGTCTATAACTGGATGTGTATAGGGCTTGCACTGACCGGTTTTGTGGCCTTCTACATATCCACCAATGAGACCCTATTACGCCTCGTTTTCAGTAACAGTCTTATCTTTTTTGGCCTCATATTGGCCGAATTTGCCCTGGTCTTCGCCATAGCCGGTATGGTGAACAGGATGAGCGCAGGCACAGCTACGGCGCTGTTTGTGATATATTCCACACTGAACGGTGTGGTTCTCTCGTTCATTTTCCTGGCCTATACCCGCGCATCCATAGCCAGCACCTTTTTCATCTGCGCTGCCACCTTTCTGGCATGCAGCATATATGGCTGGATCACCAAAAGAGATCTAACATCCCTAGGCGGGTTTCTCTTCATGGGCCTGATCGGGATCATTATCGCCTCAGTGGTTAATTGGTTTGTCAGGAGCAGTGCCATGCACATGATTATAAGCTATATTGGGGTCTTTGTCTTTGTGGGACTTACGGCCTACGATACGCAGAGAATAAAGAATATGGCACGAGCTCAGCCTGCTGGCCTTGAAGGGGCTGTGATCAGAAAAGGCGCCATCTTGGGGGCACTCTCCTTATATCTTGACTTCATCAATCTCTTTTTGATGCTGCTCAGGATTTTTGGCCAGAGTCGGGATTAAAGGCACACCAGGCCGACCCATACATGGAAATCCGTGGTGTAAAAAGCATTTGGGCCCACACCCAAATATCCTGAGAGGTCTAAATCAGCATGGAGCCGTCCTATTTGGAATTGTTTAGGGAAGGGGAGCTCTCGAGCCGCATCGAAAAGGCGATTGAACTTATGGCGTCGTGCAGACTCTGTCCACGCGAATGCCAAGTGGACCGCCTGGAGGGCGAGATGGGTTACTGCGAAACGGGGAGAAAGGCTCGAGTTTCAAGCTATAACGCCCATTTTGGCGAAGAATCGCCCCTGGTGGGAAGACATGGGTCTGGGACCATCTTTGTCAGTTCCTGCAATCTGCTCTGCAGTTTTTGCCAAAACTATGATATCAGTCACTTGAAAGAGGGCGTAGAGGTTGAGCCTGAGCATATTGCAGCCATGATGATACAACTTCTGGAGAGGGGCTGTCACAATATAAATTTTGTAACACCCACCCATGTGGTTCCCCAATTGCTTGAAGCCTTGATCCTGGCCGTGGAGCAGGGTCTGAATATACCCCTAGTTTATAATTCCGGCGGCTACGACAAGGTGGAAACGCTGGAGCTTTTGGACGGCATTTTTGATATTTACATGCCCGATTTCAAGTTCTGGGATGGAAAATGGGCAGAGAGGTATTGCGAGGCCCCTGATTATCCGGACGTTGCCATGGCGGCCCTCATGGAGATGCACCGGCAGGTGGGAGACCTGATCATAGATGATCAAGGCCTGGCACTTAAAGGGTTACTGGTGAGACACTTGGTCATGCCAGACAATATTGCGGGGTCTGAAAGGGTATTTGAATTTCTGGTCAAAAAGATCTCTCCAAACACGTATGTGAATGTTATGGACCAGTACAGGCCGTGTGGAGAAGCGCATAAGGATGAACATATCAATCGCCGTTTGTCATCTCAGGAGTTCAGAGATGCCACGGATACGGCGCGGAAAGCGGGCCTCACGCGACTCGACCCCAGGGATCGAATTCGACTGGTTTTTGGACTGTGATGGAAAACGACAGGTTATTTATCATTGGCGATATTCATGGCTGTCTGGATCCGCTTAGAAGGATGATGGACATGATCGACTGGCGACCTGAGGAAGACGGTCTGATCTTCCTTGGAGACTACATAGATCGCGGACTGGATTCCAAGGGTGTGGTGGATTATATTATTGAAATTTCAAATTCCTATCCCCTCGTTCAATGTCTCATGGGGAACCATGAGAATATCTTGCTGGATTTCTTAAGTACTGGAGACCCGAGGCTGTTGCTTCTCAATGGGGGAATAACCACCTTAGAAAGCTACCAGGTGGAGGA
>JASFIT010000025.1:0-20853 GCA_050122535.1 Desulfobacteraceae bacterium
GAACGCCTTCTAGATATGGACGGGCAGAGAGAACTCTCTAAGCGCATTCTGGTGGCCTTCAGTGGGAAGGCTCATGCGTCACTACGCATAAACCGCGCCTGGATCAATGACTTTCTCTCTGGTGTAAAAAGGTCAGGTTGGGTGAAGGTCAATGAGGTGGTCAACGCCCTAGCCCGTGCAATCAAAGCAAAAGAGTGGGATAAGGCAGCCCGCCTTTTAAAGAAAGAGATGGCTATACGTCGAGATATTACCCCTGATGCATTGATACCCATTGCTGAAGAACTGGTGGATCGGGCAGAGGATGCGGGTTGTGGGGCCAGATTTGCAGGAGCCGGGGGAGGTGGTACGGTCTGGGCCCTTGGTGAAATGGATAGGATCAGAGACCTCAGGAAGATTTGGGAAGGGATCCTAGCCCCTATCAGGGGCGGCAGGATCCTGGAATGTGCAATTGATCCGATGGGGATGAGGTAAGAGAATAAAAAACGTCAGTGCTTCAGCTTCTCATAAACGGGGCCATAATCGCCTGTTTCATAGATGGACCTGAACTCACCTAAGAGGGCATTGGTTGCCTGCTCAACCATAAGGACGTCCCGTTCACAAACCTGGCTCATGTCCATATTATCGACAGCCTCTTTTAGTTTTTCGAACTGAGACAAGAAATCATCATTCTCGTAAGGATTATTAATGCTCCTATGAACGTCAATGATCGTACCGATACAGATCTCTACTCTCAAACGGTATTTGTGCGAAGCATCCATTGCTGCCGAATCTATACCTTTCCCACCTCAAGGAGCGTATCCATGAAGACCTTATAAAATTTTTCATAGTCAGAAATGGCCCTCTTCAGGATGGCTGACAGCTTGTCCAGCTCTTTTGTGTTAACCACCAGATTGACACTCAAGGCAAAGGCCATCATGTCATCCATGGTCTTGAATCCCTCTCCCATCAGCACAACAAACATCTGGCGACGGACGGCCATGGAAATGTTGTTCAGGTAACTGAGGATGGGGTTACGTTCTAGAGATTGACCATCAAATCCATCGGCAAGGATGACCAGGTCAAAATGATGAAAACGCATCCTGCCTATGGCATCCCGGATGTTGGGCGCGGAAATGGCCTTATAGCCCAGTTGTCCCACATCCATCCTCATATTTTCAATATGCTCGGAATTGTTGTCCAAGACCAGGGCCAATTTTGTGCCCTCCTCGTAGAAAGCAAGGGCCTGATCATCGCTATAATCCCCATAGCCATAGCGATCTTCCCCCGATTCCCCAGCCTTGCTTGATTCTATGAATTTGAGGTGGAAGCTCCCCGTCTCATTGCGCTTTTTGTTTGCATTTAGGGTCATCTTCTTCTTGCACTTGGGGCAGGCAATCCTCACCGGCTTTTTCTTGGGTATTTTTTCATCGGGGATATTTAATTTGGCTTTGCAGTGTTCACAAATAGTTTCCATATGACGCCCTTTTTAGACACCCTCCTATTGGCTTATTTTCTTCCCGTACTCTCTATCCATAGAAAGATCTTCTATGGTGGTGGTCTTTTCTCCTCTCTCAGACTTTATGGCGTCGATGGCCCTTCCCACCACGGCTTTTCGAGATGCATAACTCATGGCCGTCTCATCAGTAATGAAACCCTCTTTGTAAAGTTCAGCAATGCATTGATCAAAAGTCATCATGCCAAAGGCCTGGCCCTGTTCAATCATCTCATAAAAAGTCTTGCCTTCAGATTCCCCGTGCAGAATGGTGTCTTTGACCCTCAGATTTGAGCCCAAGATTTCAAAGGCTGCCACACGACCCCCTCCCACTTGGGGCAAGAGCCTCTGGCAGGCGATCCATTTAAGGGACTCTGCGAGTCGGATTCGGATCTGCTTCTCCTCATCTTTTTCAAACATACCCACGATCCTGTTTACAGTCTGCCCTGCATCCGTCGTATGGAGGGTGGTGAGAACCAGGTGGCCGGTTTCAGCAGCAGAAAGACCGATCTCCACCGTCTCCCTGTCCCTCATCTCACCCACCAGAATCACCTTTGGGGCCTGTCTGAGGGCTGCTCTCAGGCCG
This sequence comes from Desulfobacteraceae bacterium, assembly GCA_050122535.1. Classification (GTDB taxonomy): domain Bacteria; phylum Desulfobacterota; class DSM-4660; order Desulfatiglandales; family HGW-15; genus JASFEQ01. Next base: position 2,058 of record JASFIT010000025.1, read on the forward strand.
GTTGCAAAGCTGTCAAAATCCGCGCCTATCTCACGTTGATTGAAGGTTGACTTCTTCTGGGAATGAACATATTCCACTGGATCTTCCAGTGTGACCACATGGACCGACTTCATTTCATTGATTTCGTTTAAGACTGCAGCCAGGGAGGTGGATTTACCGGTGCCTGTGGCCCCTGTGACTAATATTATGCCGTTTCTCTCTTCGGTCATTTTGTGAAAGGCGGGAGGAAGCCTCATCTCATCTATCGTAGGAACCCTCGTGGCCAACTGCCTCATGACCGTAGAAAGGTACCCCTTCTGAGAAAAGATATTGACCCTGAAACGCGCCTTACCCGCCAATTGATAGGAAAGGTCACAGGACCCGTCGGTAAGAAGCATTTTTGTCAACCGACGATCTCCGTTAATCAGGTTGAGGGCCAAAATCTCTGCCTGGAACGGGGTCAATTGGTCTATGGGGGGATTCAGTGTAACGGGTTTCAGTTCACCGGAGGACTCCACCTGAAAGGGTTTGTCCACCGTCATATTGAGGTCCGAAACATTGTCGTGAGACTCTAGCATCGATGTAAAGATATGGTCTATTTGTTGTTGCCTCATGCTTTACTCACCCCTTCAAAAGGTCTTCTTTTTGTCCCTTGAGGATCCTTTTGCCTACACCTCTGTAAAATCGGCCGGCGGTTTTTTCAAAAAGGGTAGAAATTTCTGCTTGTCATTGGACTTTGTGTAGGCATCCTCGGGGCTGATTATCTTTCTTTCGAGCAGGGCCATGATGGCGTCATCCAGGGTCTGCATGCCATATTTATGCCCTGTCTGTATCATGGATGGTATCTGGAAGGTCTTCCCTTCCCTGATGAGATTTCGAATCGCCGGTGTGGCGATCATTACCTCCACGGCAGCCACCCGTCCTGGGTTGTCGCGCCTCTTGAATAGAGTCTGTGCTATTACGGCCCGAATGCCGTCTGCAAGTGTGCTCCTCACCTGGTTCTGTTGGGCCATGGGAAAGACCTCGATAACGCGATCCACGGTCTTTGCGGCGCTTGTGGTATGGAGGGTGGCGAAGACAAGGTGGCCGGTAGCAGAGGCTTCAATGGCCAGGGAAATGGTTTCCAGATCGCGCATCTCACCCACCAAAATAATATCAGGATCCTCCCGGAGAGCACCCCTGAGAGCTGCGGCAAAGGATCGCGTATGCATCCCAATCTCTCTGTGATTAATAACGGCCTTTTGACTCTCATGAACGAACTCAATCGGATCCTCAATCGTCAGTATGTGTTCCTTACGGTCCTTGTTTGCTTCGTGAATAATGGCTGCGAGCGTTGTAGATTTTCCACTCCCTGTCGGGCCCGTAACCAGGACCAAACCCCTGGGTAAGGTGGCGAGCCTGGGAATGACAGGGGGAAGCCCCAAATCCTCACAGGTCATAATCTGTGAGGGTATCTCCCTGAAAACGGCGCCAATGCCATATTTTTGCTGGAAGAAATTGGCACGGTATCGGGCGAGCCCCGGGATCTCGTAAGCAAAGTCCACATCCCCTGTCTCTTCGAATTCTTTCACTTTATGTTCAGGGGCTATTTCATAGAGCATTGATTTAAGCCCATCGTTCTCCAAGGTCTTGAATTTGACCCTTTCCAGTTCTCCACCGACCCGCAGTACAGGCTGCTGACCAGATATCAAGTGGAGGTCAGAAGCTCCCTGGTCATGCATGAGTTTGAAAAAGGCATCAATCTGGGCCATACGGTCCTCCTGAAAAATAACGTCTATCTATTATACCCGAAAATGCGTTAGATTCAACCCCTTATACAAGCATCAAAGTGGAACCTGGCCTCAACGGGTCTCAAAACCGCATGCGCTATACCTTATGGAAACATGACAGAATGCCCCATTTTACAGGGCTCAGGGCGAATGGCATCCTATTTCGGGGAAGGAGTCTTTCAGATCTTTTTGGACATGATCAGCGCGTTTTGGCCTGCTGGGTAAAAGCTTTCGTTGATGCCCCAAGAAACATATTTATTCTTGGCAAAGAGATTTTGCGCCGCGAGATTCTCTTCGGCCGTGTGCAGAAACAGCTCTGTTATATTCATCTGAGCGGCCTTTTTCTCCACCTCTTTGAGCAGCGTTTCACCGATCCCCATGCGCTGCTTTTCGGGCGTCACTGCAATGGCCAACAGTTCGGAGACCTGCTGAGGATTGGCTTCTTGGGATAAATGGCTGATCATGGCAAAACCGGCAGGTTTTCTGTTCATGAGGGCTACGAGGGTCAGCGTCATTCCCGATTCAAGCCAGCCCCTGATGACCTTTTCATAGGGACCATAGAGACGGAAAACGCTTCCACTCAACTGAACAATGAAACGGGAATCAGAGGGCCTGGCTGGGCGAATTTTTACTGGCCTCTTTTCCTCTCCCGATTCCCTAAAGGTAGGCCCATGCGCAAAAGCCGTGGCACCCTGCCCATGAGAAAACGGGGGGCTTTTCCTCCCACGTTTCAGGCGATTCATTCTTTTGATTTCGCCATACTTACCGAATCGACCCCGATTTCCCATAATACATGTACCACCATTTTTGCAGTTTTTGGGTATTGTTGAAGACGGACCGACCGTTTGCCTCTCTGGGGTTTCTTGGCCAAGGGATTTGCAAGATTGGCGGGAACTAGAGGCGGTTCCAGTATCGACGCTGAACGTCTATAACCTGCTTCGTCACATGGTCGAGAGCGCGCTGGTCTGCCTTGTTGAGGAGTTCTTTTGTGCTGGTCTCGGATAATCCGACCAATTCCTTTAGCACTGCCTTTACCGAATCTCTCAGGCCTTGAGGGTTGTATCCCCCTTCCAGGGTAATGACCACCTTTCCTCCACAGCATTCGTTGGCCATTTGCATGATGGATCGGGTTAGTCCAGCAAAACCCTCTGGTGTCACATTCATGCCCCCCAGGGGATCTTCCATATAGATATCAAACCCAGCCGATACAAGGATCATCTCAGGATTGAATTGAAGGGTAACTGGCCTCAATATCTTTTCAAATATCCCCACATACTCGCCGTCTCCATATCCCATGGAAAGGGGCACGTTGAGAGTGAACCCCGCCCCTTTCCCCTTTCCCGCCTCGGTCAGGGATCCAGTTCCGGGGTAGTAGGGATACTGATGGGTCGAAAAATAGAGGATGGAGGCGTCCTCCTCAAAGGAGTGCTGTGTTCCGTTGCCATGATGCAGATCCCAATCTACCACAAGAAGTCTATTTAGCTTGAGCTGCTCTTGCGCATACCTGGCACCCACGGCCACATTATTGAACAGACAAAAACCCATGGCCTGGGCCCTTTCAGCATGGTGACCGGGAGGCCTCACCAGGGCAAAGGCGTTATCCAGTTCACCGGCATGGACCATGGATATGGCTTCACACAATCCTCCGGCGGCAAGCAGGGCCGCCTCGTAGGAACCCGGAGAGGTCTGGGTATCGGGATCCAGATAGGTGTATTCCTTGCCCTCTGTAGCCGCCAACCGCTCCACATACTCAGGAGAATGAATCCAGAGAAGTTCTTCCCTTTCGGCCCGCCGGACCGGCACATCTTTGTAATTCCCCCTCATGTCAGCATCTTCCAGCATGGCGTAGATCACCTCAAGACGACGAGGGCTTTCTGGGTGGTAGGACCCCATCTGGTGGTTCATATATCTTTCGTCTTGTACAATCCCTGTCTTTGCCATTTTTTTCTCCTGGGTTTGAATTTCTCTATCAGGGGCACATGATTGCGAGCGCTCCTATCGAATAGCCAATCAGGGCGAACCCTTTTAAGGGCTATTGCCTACATACCATAATTTCGTCGGAGATCAAAGTGAAGCCCCTTTCCACTTAATCCTTGATATGGGATCGTTTCAGGTCTAGATTGGATATGTAACACTAATCCGTGCCGCACTTAGAGAAAACCCCATGTTCTTCTTCATTGCCGGTGTTCAACCCAAAACTGTGACTCTAGAAGGTCATCCCAGGAGATGTCCTGCCTGTGGCCTTGACCAGGCCCTGACCAAGCGGATGGATCATTACCTCTCCATATTTTTCCTGCCCCTTGTTCGAGTAAAAAAGGGCAACCCATTTCTGCAATGCCAGAGTTGTGGCAGTCTGTCCCATGAATCGGGTGAGGTGTGGCATAGGTATGAGCAAGGGCGGAAGGGCCCGAGCTGTCCCTATTGTGGTAAAGGGCTGGAGCCTGGGTTCCGTTTCTGCCCTTTCTGCGGAAAATCCATCTAATCTCTGTGAAGAGTGGAACGCCCCCGACGAAGATCTCAACTTCTCGTTCAACTTTGAAACTCTATCCTCCCCCTCAGAAGACTGTGTGGCAATTCAACAATACTGTCATTCCGGGCGAGCAGAACGATATTGGGCGAGACCCGGAATCCAGGAACCCAGCGGAAAATCAAATCATTCTGGATCCCGGCTCGCCCTGTTGAATCTCGCCTCTGGCGAGTGCGCAAAGCGCAATTCAACGGGGCGAGCATCCCGCTTCCGTCTTCGCTGAAGCTTCGCCGGACAGGCCGCGGGATTTGGCCGGGATGACAAATTGCGACACACTCTCTCAAGGGACGGGTATTTAAGTGGATGCAATTTATTGCGATCCTTCTCTCTTGACCCGGGTGCGTATTTTTTCTAATGTACTTAATCGACCATCCTACCATGAGTTGGTCGCCAATTGGTAATAACGGAGGTCGGGCTCCAATTACACCTCGCGTTTCTGGTAGGTTTACCCCTGCCTCTGCTCAGTGGAAGGGTTTCAGTATGGGTCGTAAAGCGTTCGAGGCTAGAGCGCACAAGGTTTAACATTAATCGAGAAAGGAGCAGCATCATGAGGAAAAAAGTGACCGTTGTTGGAGCTGGCAATGTGGGCGCTACCACGGCCATGCGCATTGTAGAAAAGGAACTGGCTAATGTAATCATGGTGGACGTGGTAGAGGGCATGCCTGCAGGAAAGGCCCTCGACATCTGCGAGGCGGCTCCTATCGAGAGCCACGATTGCACCATCGACGGGTGTACGGCTGAGTATGACAAAGCCAAGGACTCAGATATTGTTATTATTACTGCAGGCATCGCCAGGAAGCCTGGCATGAGCCGGGACGATCTCCTCTCCACCAATATGGAAATTGTGGCATCCGTTTGCAGGGAAATAGCTGCAGTGGCTCCAGATTCCGTACTCATCATCGTGAGCAATCCCTTGGACGCCATGTGCCACGTGGCCTTTGATAGCAGCGGTTTTCCCAAAAATCGGGTAATCGGTATGGCTGGTATTCTGGACTCTGCCCGCTTCAGGGCCTTCATTGCCATGGAGCTGGATGTCTCTGTAGAAAACATCCATGCTTTGGTGCTCGGTGGACATGGGGATACCATGGTCCCTCTGCCGCGCTATTCCACCGTGGCAGGAGTGCCTATCACAGAGTTGATGTCCTCTGAGAGAATCGAAACCCTTGTGGAGAGAACGCGAACAGGCGGCGCTGAGATCGTGGGACTTCTCAAGACAGGCAGTGCTTACTATGCCCCTGCCTCCGCCGCCGTGGAGATGGCAGAAGCCATCCTGAAGGATAAGAAAAAGATCCTTCCCTGTGCAGCTTATCTGGAAGGCGAGTACGACATCGACAAACTCTTTATTGGTGTGCCAATCAAATTGGGAGCTAATGGCATAGAGGAGGTTATGGAGGTGAAGCTTTCCGATAAAGAGAAAAAGGCCCTTCACAGTTCGGCTGCAGCGGTCCAAGGACTGGTGGACGATATGAAGAGGTTGAGCCAGTAGGGCCGGGCATACCGCTCCTTACGATACGAAATTTTGGGGTTTTCGAAGGGAGAAGCCAGATTGGATGAGGATACCCTTCTGGGTCAGCTTGAGGAATTGGCTCACTCACTGGGCATAGAAATTCGCGACGAACCTCTAAAGAGGGAGGGCAGTTTTTTTCCAGGAGGCCTCTGCCGGATAAAAGGAGAATATGTTCTGATTCTCAACTCTGCGGCTGCAACAGAGGATAAGATTCAGACATTGGCAAGGGCCGTAACCCGATTTGATCTCAGTCGGGTTTACCTCCGCCCTGGCCTCAGGGAATTCTTGGACAATTTATAAAATCTCCTCACGATTTTATACACCGTCCCTTCATAATTTTTTGGCAAGACTCAAAAAAGGAATTTCCCTGACAATCAAACTTGGTAAATAGGTGGGCTATTTCTAAAATAGGTGGGTTGTGGTCCCCTTTTTCTTTGGTCTCCGCCTAGCGCGATAGTTGGTCCGTTTATATAACTCCAGATATTTGGCGATGGCCAGTTTCATCTCTTTCCTCTCTGAAATCTCCTGTATGCCTCTTAAGTTATGATAATAGTCCAGCTGGTCGTATATTTCACCTGATATTTGGTGCAGATAGTCGGAACGGACCAGTCTCTCCTCCACCTCGAATCCCCGAGACTCCATTACCCTAGGTCCAGCGAATATGACGAGGGCTCCAGGCTCAGCGATGATCACATCACCAAGGGCGGCATAGCTGGCGATCGCCCCCCCTGTGGCGGGATCTGCCAGGACGGAAATATAGGGAAGGCCATGCCTTTTTAGCCGGTTGACAGACTCTATTGTCTTGACCATTTGCATGAGGGCCGATATCCCTTCATAAAGCCTTGCTCCTCCTGAACAGCATAGGCTAATAAACGGCAGGTTTTCCTGGATCGCATAGTCTGCCGCTCTCCTAAACTTCTCTCCGAATACGACCCCCATTGACCCACCACAGTAGTAGAATTCACTTATGGCCATAACCACTCGAAAATGGTGGATCCTGGCACTGCCCACAACGAGGGATTCCTTGAAGTGGGAGCGGCCCTCTTGCTTAGCCAGAAAATCCCGGTAATAATCGGTAATGGCCTCCTCATCCAACAATTGATCAACGCTAAGATTGCGATAAAGTTCGTGAAAGGTCCCTGTGTCAGCCAGACAGTCTATCCATCCTTCCGCGCCCAGGATATATGAATATCCGCATTCAGGACAGACGTGAAAGTTCTCCAGAAAGGTCTTCAAGGGTATGAGTTTTCCGCATCCGCTTTCCCGCTTCTCTTTCCCACGCACTGCCCCACATTCGATGAACTCATTCCTGGTCTCTTGCTGTTCCACTTTTCCATAGTCATCGCTTACCTCTGTAAGGCTGGAGTAGTTTACGATTTTTATGTCCGGAGGCGGCTTGTGGAAAGCCATTTTTATGGGCGTTTCAATGTAGCGCTTTATGTCATGGAAGGTTCCACTCTCTTTTGAGAGGCCATATTTTTTCGCTCTGGCCTCCCGCTTCTTGATCAGCTTTTTGACCCGTGAACGGGAAAGGTCTTTGATGGATTTGACCAAAAAGTGCCTGATGTTATCCGCCATCTCCTGGCAGTTGGTCACGTCTTCAGGGGAGGGCACAATACGATCAACGACCCCCAGGCGCTTGAGGTCCCTGGCAGTCGGTTTCAGGATGGAGAGTGCATCGCTGATGCGTGTGGGATCACGAAAGACAATAGAGGCCATACTCTCGGGCGGAGCTGTCGCATAAAGGGCGTCATCCATCTGCCCTCTTACGTCCGTGACCTGAATGGCGAGAGCACCCCCGCTGCCCCCCTCTCCTAAGACAAGGGAAATCGTTCTGATAGGGATGCTCAAAAACTCTCGAATGAGATGGGAAATGAAAAAGGCCTGGAAACGCTGCGCTGAATACATGGAAATGTCCGCCCCATAGGTGTCTATCAGGCAGAAGATAACCGTCTTTTCTGGGTCTGATTTTCTTGCTTCCTTCAGCAGTGTGAGAACTTGCGCGTGATCATCAGAGGTCATCATGCCGTAATTCAGCTTTTCTAGATCATCACTGCTCTTCAGATCCGAGGGCTTTGGTTTCTGTTGTCCGATGACAAAAAGCTGTTTATTAAGGAAACGGCAGGTGCCTTCCACAAGCGCGTCCCCTGTCTTGTTGACGGGCTTAAAATCCGGAAAAAGCTTACTAATGACATCAGAAGCCCTTGGCCGAAATGGGTGGCGTGTTCGTTTCTTAAATATGTCCACAAGATCTAATTTGGCCATAATCGTTACCGTTCCAGACCGTTTTAAGCAAGTGCCAACAGATCTGGCTAAAACTGAAAATTTAACATGGTTCTAGGGGATTATCAACCTTTCCATTATCCCTGATCTATCATCAAGGCATCATCTGTCACCTCGCTGTCAGGAGGCCGTCCGATAGCTCAGAGACTCAAGTGTCTAGACAATTATCCCATTCCACTTTTCCAGATTCAACTCTATTTTCAAGGCGTGTATGAACAAAATCGTTTCACCACCCGGCTCTGCACCAGGAAACGATGAAAAGAGGCTTCTAAGATCAGGACGGGAAACATATATATTGAGTGGGCGGAAGCTAACTGGTGAAATGATCAAGATGGCATGGGCCCTATGGTCTGTGAGCGGCCAAACGTCTAAAATAGTCCTTAAGGATTCTGCTATGATCAAAGGCCAGCTCCTTGGGAAGGGAGTCTGCATCAAAAATGCCAACCTCTAAGGCATCGTCGGAAGCCACAGGTTTTCCCTTGCTTTTGGCCACAAAAACCACTGAGATGTTGTGTTGTCTGGGGTCCCGATCAGGATCAGAATAGGCTCCCAGCTGGGAGACGAGTTCCACATCGAGGGAGATCTCCTCTTTAGCCTCTCTGATGGCTGCCTCTTCTAGGCTCTCGCCATAGTCTACAAAACCACCAGGGAGTGCCCAACCATAAGGAGGGTTTTTTCTTTGGATGAGCACGATGCCGCCTTCCAACTCTACAATAATGTCCACCGTGGGAAAGGGGTTTCGGTATTTTTCCAACATCTTTCCACAGTGTGGGCACAGAAGCCGGTCTTTCACTCGACTTGATTCTCCCTCAAGAACTGATTTCTCACATGGATCATTCTATGGATGGCGGTAACATTGGTGGATAAGGCCAGAATAAGGAGTGTGACCTTCACGAAAATAAGGCCAATGACGGGAATGGAGCCGAGAAGCGACCCTATGACCAGAAGGGTTATCCGTTCCGGCCGCTGCATTAGGCCCACTTTACATTCAAGCCCAAGTGCTTCGGCCCGGGCCCTCGTATAGCTCACCATAAAGGAACCGGCCATGGCCAGAATGATAAGAACCACGGCCCACGGGCTTTGGTTTCCACCCGATGCCTCGCTCACAACCCCTAGGAGTGCGGGACCGCCAGCAAAGTACCATCCTAACCCCAAAAGGATAACCCCGTCACTATACCTATCTAAAGCACTGTCAAAGAAGGCACCAAATCTGCTATTCTTCCCTGTTTGCCTGGCAAGCTCTCCGTCCAATGCATCACAGGTACCCGCCATAACAACGATCCAAGCTGCCCAGAAAAAGGAACCCAAGCTATAGACAAATCCGGCCACCATACTCAGTATCAATCCCGTAACGGAAAGGATGTTGGGATGAACACCTAGCCGGGTCAGCACTTTTCTTAATGGCGTGATGACTCTTAAATATCTTTCTTTGTTTTTCTCACTTAGAAAAACGAATTCAACCATCCCAATCCACTCTATTTCCATCAGTCCAAATAACGTGCAAAGGCGGGGCTAAGAAAAAACCTGTCCAGCTGTGAATATCTTCCAAAAAAATCCCGATTCGTGGAGGCTGTGCCACATTTCGTCATCCCGGCCAAATCCCGCGGTGCGGGATGCTCGCCCCGTTGAATTGCGCTTTGCGCACTCGCCAGAGGCGAGATTCAACAGGGCGAGCAGGGATCCAGAATGATTTATTTTTACGCGATTTTCCTGGATTCGGGGTCTCGCCCAACCCGGTGTCGAGTACGGGGCAGGGTTGCGGGGCTCGCCCGGAATGACAGTCTTATTGAATTGCGGCACAGCCTCTTGGGGGCCAGTCGCCAGATTTTGCTTCCCGCTCATTATCCCGTGAAACACTTTCGCTCAACAGCGGGAACTAAAATATCAAAGGTGCTTTCCTTTGTCAAAAACCCTTTTTACGCAGGATTTGTCATAAACCGACTCGCCCTTATCTTTTCCCCCACCTCACCGGTAATCAACTCCCACAGAGGGGCATCCCACAGCTTGTTCTCAGATAGCTTTTCCCCCTTTCTTCTTGATAACTCGTTTTTGGCCAAGACTTTTAAGAGAAGAATATCATTGGAGCCATATTTCGGATGTTGGACCTTATCTGCCATTTTGTAGGCAAACGTGATAAGGGCAATAGACACGATGGCATTTCGATCCTTGGCATAGTCCCTGATGGTAATATCCACAGAGCTGATGAGGGCTAGAATCTCATCTGGTATATCTTTCAGTCGCGTCTCCGTGTGGAATTCCTGGGATAGCCATTCAAAAATATCAAAACCAATTACGTCCACAATCGCATTCTTTGGTTCATTCTTCATTATTGCCTGCCTCTACCCGCACGTGTTCAAGCGTTTCATTTGATGTTGAGTATACGCTCATCTGAGCGATAAATTGACCTTTTTGACGTTTTTTTTAAAAAGTGGCATCCCACCACCCTCACTGACGATGCGCAGGAGCGCCAGAGGGCGAGTGATAATAATACCTGATAAAAAGGTTACGGAAGTCCCAGCGAACACCTCCGGAATGAGAGGCGTGGAGGCGCCCAGCAAGATGACTTCCCGACATGACTGTGCAGCGTGGAGAATCTTCTCTATGGTACGGTTCAGGATAGAGGTGGAGGTGATCAGGGCCACCTGACATTGGGGCAAAAGCCTGTAGGCCTCCTTTTCAGGTAAGAGGTTGCCCTGTTTCCCTTCAATCTGCTCAAAAATCATAATGGAAGAACTCATCTCCCGGAGCCGCGGTAGCATGGGGGCAAAATGACCTACCATCCCCACTTTATCCTCTGGCCCCACATGAATGTGCTCCGTGATATCCCCCTGCAGTAGATCCCTCTGCATCGTATTTGCCAGGGCGTTAGCCGTGGCTAGGGCCACCGCCATCTCAATCTTATCTGTGGATTCCAAAAACGAGAGGAGCTCATGGGCCGCCCTCCCCGCCAAAGGATGCAGACCATCAAACACCGTGCATCCCCTCGTCAGACCCTGATGAAATGTGAGGGCCACGCCTGCCTGACCATTTTCCAAAAAGACTGCCGTGTATCCCAGGCCGATGCGCACGTCTCTCACCTTTATCCCCTTTGCCCGGGGCATTACGTACTCCTTTATCTTTCTTTGAATGGCAATGGGGGCATCCATGGTCTGGTCATGAGCAGAAAACCTTGCTTAAAAGGCCTTTCTCATTATTTCTTCCAGATCATCCTTGATCGTTGAATAGATGACCTCAGCAATCTGCTCGCACTCCTCCTGAATTTGAGAATACTCGATGTCAGAGATGTCCACAAAGATCCTGTTCACGGCAGGGTATATATCCTTTTCTTTGTCAATATGAAGGGCAAGATACACGTTCTTGCCCAAGATGATCACCACAAAGTCGGCCTCTGGGCAGACATCCTGAATGACTTCCTCGGCATTGGCGGGATAGATGACAAGAGGGCTTTGATCCTGAACATAAAAGCCGAGTTTTTCTCTAGCAATCCCTTCCCAGAGTGCTTCCCACTCAAATCCATCCACTTTGTCCTTGGCGCTCCTGCCTTCATTGAGCTTTCGCTGCAACAAGACCTCTGCCTGTTCAAGGATTTTATCCCTCGTTTTGCTCACTGCCTCATCAAAATACCCGGTGGCTCGAAATCCGAATCTGGAAAAAGGGGTCAGAGCTTCTCCGTATTCAAAGTTCTCGAGGAACGAGGGCAATAAGGCAATCTTTACGGCATCACCCCTTTTTGACCGACTAAAGCGACGGCAACCATAGCCCCTATATCGGGCTTCAGCAACCTTTTTATCCACATAATCATCTCTCGCAACGACGCCTACTTCATAGAGGGCCTTTACCAGGAAAGGACAAATCAAGTAGTTATAGAGATGGGGCTCTCTGGCGAAGATATCCCTGATCAGAGCCATTTCATCCACACTCAGGTTTGTAGCCTTGTAATCCTTTTCAGACGGTTCTATTTCTCTGTTGAACAAGAGGGCTTCCCTCTCAACCAGGGCCTCAAGACGAACCTTCTCTCCCCGATGAATCTTTCTGAGCAAGAGTAATCTGATCGCAATGAATTCAGGTGCTGGATAGAGACCAAAAATACCCAGCCGACCTTTCGTAGAGCTCAGACTCGGGTCGTAGTGGTAAAGCACTCCGCTTATGTCCAGGATATTGGGATCCAGGACCACCAGCTCATGGACCTGTTTCTCTGGATCGGTTAACGCCTGATAGAAATTTTCGAGCTCCAGGCTTGCATCAAGCCCTGTTGTGCGCCACTCCCCTCTGGAATCGGGATTGCCTTCCTGCCCAAGAACCAGTTTTAGCAAATAGGAAAGCATCTCCCCAGCGTATTGTTGTGCCGGAGAAAGCCTGCAGGAGGAAGCAGGCAAACCCTCCTTTTTATGCCTGGCGGCCCATATCGTTGGCTCTTCACGCGGCTTTCCCGGTTGTTCTCGGCCTGAGCGAGTCTCCGCAGCGAAATGGGGCGTTTCCTGTTCGCCCGGCGTGTCCAATTCATGGGCAAGTGCATGACCCGCGCCAGATCCTGAAACCACCAAACAAAGGAAGGCCACAAGATAGAAATTTGAAATCTTTTCCATGCCCTGCCTAACCATGACTTTCTGCTTCAAACGCCCTGATTCTTTTGCATATGCTATCTCGACATTAAACGAAACGGCGATAAAAATAAACAATTAATGGATCTTTGTTAACCCTTTTATATCCTTAAGAAATCCAGCCCAATTTTGCCCTTTTATGTATAAGGCAGGCGGCAGCTATGATGAAAAGGAGAGGGGGTCTTTGCGTCCGTCGTTTTGATTTAAGGGATTGGGGATTTGAAATACATATTGAAAGTTTGACAAATTGACCTTAGCTATTATAAGGAATTTCCGTGCCAACGTCTTACCCCATCATTCTGGCCCACGGTATCTGCCCCTTTGACAAACTTATCCAGCCCTTTTCAGACGTGGACAATCGTCACGATGACCGTTTCCACTATTTCCGCAAAATAAGGAGCACCCTCAGACAAAATGGGTTTCTCGCCTTTCACAGCAGAGTGAGCTGGGCTGCAGGTCTAGAAAGGCGTGCTTCAGACCTGAAAAAGGAGATTACCAGAATTACGGAGAACTTCTCTAATTGGGCTCGGGTCCATATCATTGCACACAGCATGGGTGGCCTCGATGCCCGCATGATGATCTTCAAATACCAAATGCAGGAGCGGGTGGCTTCCCTTACCACCATAGGAACGCCCCATCTGGGCACCGCCTTTGCGGATTGGGGGATTAGAAGGTTTGGGATACTATTGGATATGGCTCGACCTCTTGGTCTAAATCTTGAAGGGTTCAAAGATTTGACCAGAGAAAGCTGCAGGAAATTCAACCACATAACCAGGGATTTTGAAAAGGCCAATGGCGTCGTCTACCAGACCATAGCGGGAGTCCAGCCCTTGAACAGGATATTCAAACCCTTGAGATATTCCTACCGAATCATATGGAGAGAGGAGGGAGAGAATGACGGATTGGTCTCCCTCAAATCCGCCACGTGGAGAGATGAATACCTTTTGGAGCGGCTGGATGCGGATCATTTCGACCAAATAGGGTGGTGGGACGGGAGCAAGGACGCCTGGATGGACAAAGAGGCCTTTGAAAGGTGCATTCGTCAATTTTATCTAAGGATTTCTGGGGGATTAAAGGATTGACCGTATCCCAAAATCTCCAATCGGAAGGAATTTGAAAATCTTCACCTTGGGAAAGAAGAAATCTGCAATTCTATTGCCATCTCACATTATTTAAAATATACTCCATTTTCTTGCCCGCCAAAGGGAATGCCTTCTACCAGAATGACTGAGAATCGAGGTTGACATGAAACGCAAAGATGAGATCCAGAAGCCAGAGGGCAAATTGGGAGTCCTTATTCCGGGAATGGGAGGTGCGGTGAGCACCACGTTTTTGGCAGGCGTGGAAACGGTGCGCCAGGGTCTTGCGCTTCCCATTGGTTCTCTGACTCAGATGGGAACCGTTCGCCTAGGCAAACGGTTCGAGTATCGCATTCCCTTTATAAAGGATTTTGTGCCACTCGCTCAACTGGATGACCTGGTTTTTGGTGGATGGGATGTGTTCCCGGATAACTGCTATCAGGCAGCCCTTCAGGCCGGCGTGCTCAATCGGGAACATCTCGATCCGGTGCGCACCACTCTGGAAGCGTTACAACCCTGGCCGGCGGTTTTCAAACAAGCATATGTGAAGAATCTGGATGGCTCCAACGTAAAGCCTCAAGATTCTCACCTGGAGTTGATCGAGGCCGTTCGAGAAGATATCGATTCCTTCAAGCGAGAGCACCAGTTATCGCGTTGCGTCATGATTTGGTGTGCCAGTACAGAGGTCTACTTGAAACCCAGCAAGGTTCACGCCTCACTGCAAAATTTTGAGGTGGGCCTAAAGGACAACGACCCCAACATCTCACCGAGCATGCTTTACGCCTATGCGGCCCTGACCAGCGGAATCCCTTACATAAACGGCGCCCCCAATCTTACTGTGGACATACCGGCCATGGTGGAGCTGGCAGATAAACATCAATCTGCCGTCGCTGGCAAGGATTTCAAGACCGGGCAGACCCTGATGAAGACCATCCTGGCGCCGGGACTGAAAGCACGTATGCTAGGCCTGTCCGGATGGTATTCCACAAATATTCTTGGCAACCGCGACGGTCTGGTGCTGGACGATAAAGACTCTTTCAAAACCAAGGAAGAGAGCAAACTCTCCGTTCTGGACACCATCCTTCAACCGGATGTCTATCCCGATCTGTACGGGGATTTCTACCATAAAGTGGCGATCAACTATTATCCTCCCCGAGGTGACAATAAAGAAGGTTGGGACTGCATCGACATCTATGGGTGGCTTGGTTATCCCATGCAGATTAAAGTGGACTTTCTTTGTAGGGACAGCATTTTGGCTGCACCCATCGTTTTAGATCTGGTACTTCTCACAGATCTGGCCCAGCGGGCTGCGATGATTGGGATACAGGAGTGGCTCTCCTTCTATTTCAAGAGTCCACAATGTGCAACTGACCTCTATCCTGAGCACGATCTCTTCATTCAATTGATGAAACTGAAAAACACTTTGCGCTATCTCATGGGAGAAGAGCAAATCACTCACCTGGGGCTTGATTACTACTATTCTGTCTGAAAGGCAGAGGGATGCCCTTCCCCTCCGTCCAGCAGCATCCCTCAATCACAGACCCTCTCCTCTTAATTGGTTTCCGCTGAACTGAATCGATGCTAAACAAAATCCTTTGCTTAGAGGTCTTCTACCGTTTACCCTGATGGGAGAATGGAGGTGTATTATGTTTCATAGACTAAAGGGAATACTTGTTGTGATACCAGCGCTTTTTTGGGTTTTTGTGCCAATGGATTCCCAGGGCGCACGAATGCCTCTCGGCAAGTGGTGGCGCATGCCCCATGTGGCTGAACAGCTCAATCTTAACGGTAGAGAAAAAGAACAGCTGGACGATCTGTTCATTCAGACTCGGCGAAAGATGATCGACCTTAAAAGGGCCGTCGAGAAAGAGCGGTTGGAACTGGGCATTTTTATGGACAAAGAGACATTGGATGAAGATGCCGTTAGAGGACAGTTCAAAAAGCTGGGACAGGCGCGGGCCAATCTTGCCGCTGAAAGATTCCGCTTCATTCTGGCGGTCCGAAAGATTCTAGGCGCAGAACGTTTTCAAAGCCTGAAGACGCTTTTCTGGGCTACTAGAGAGCAGAGGCTTCATCGCCAAAGCCGCTTTAAGAGGCCATGAATGTACAATAATTATTGGTCACGCTCAAAACGCTTGGCACTGCCTTGAGAAAAGGGGCGTGGCCTCAGACTTTAAGAACGGAGCTCGTTTACCGGCATGCACATTAAAGCATCATTTGCACGAGCCGGGGTATAACGATACTCTCCCGCTCCCCATAGCTGGACCTTCGAAAAGCGGGGAATTTTAGAAATCGATCATTAGCTAACCCTTTGGGCTGCAAAGGAGGGGCATGATGGAAGAGAGAGTGGAGATTGTAGAGGGCGATATTACCCAACAGCAGGTGGATGCCATTGTGAATGCGGCCAACACCTCCCTCCTGGGAGGCGGTGGGGTGGATGGGGCCATCCACAGGGCGGCGGGCCCTGAACTCCTTGAGGAAACAAGGCAGATCGGAGGTTGTCCCACCGGTGAGGCACGGGTCAGCAAAGGGTATCGCCTCGCCGCCAAGTGGGTCATTCACACGGTGGGACCGGTGTGGAAGGGGGGTCACAAAAACGAAGAAAGCCTGCTCTCCAGCTGTTATAAAAACAGCTTCCAGGCGGCCCAGGACTTGGGCGTTAAGACCATAGCCTTTCCCTCCATTAGTACCGGTGCCTATGGGTTTCCGCTGGAAAGGGCCACGGAGATCGCATTGGGTGTGACCAAGGACTTCCTCGAAACCGATAAGACCCTGACCAAAGTGTGCTTTGTCTGTTTTGGTGAAAAGGCACTCAATACGTATCGGCAGGTTTACAGCCGGGTCTTTGGTTGACCATTTGGCGCGAAAGATCCCACCTTGAAATCGCTCACAAAAGATTCTTCTCTATAAGGGCGAAGATCTTTTCTCGGGTCCGATAGCCAAAATGGCTACCATTAAGCATGATAACAAAAGATAAGGCGCTGGCTTGCTCTTCGCCTAAATAGCCGGCCACGGATTTGACGTCACGCAAGGTGCCGGTTTTGGACCAGGCCCTGCCCTCATGGGGGAGCAAATTACGATGAGGCCTAAAGTGATCCAGGACCACGATCATCTGAGTGGCGGTGATCCGGTTTCGACGAGAAAGCCCTGAACCTTCTTCCACCTTTAACCGGGGTAATCCCAAGAAGCCAAAGAAATCGGCCATGACGCGTTGAGATTTTTCCACTGTGGCCGGAGGACCATGTCTCGCCGCACCCATGGCCAGGAAGATCTGGTTTGCAATGAAGTTATTAGAGTACTTGAACATCTCTCTTGACGTCTCCGCCAGATCCCTGCTTGAGCGGTGAAGGTAGAAGAGGGGGAAAGCTGTGGAATCTCTTTTCGCCTTCGCCACCTTCCCCCGCACGGGGATGGAGCGCCTCTCCAGAAAGGCCTTTGTGAGTTCACCTGCGTATTGGAGGCATTTCTCCGGACTTTCAGAGAGGTTAATGCGCACCACCCCTCTTTGCCCACTTTTTAAAGCGATCTTTCGCGCAAGATCGGTCAGCGGGGTCTGAGGTTCTGCCGATTGGACTTCCCCGTCCGAGGCTATCTTTACGAAGACGGTATTGAAGTTGACACACAAAGCCCCATTGTAGGCATCATATGGATTAATGCTCCGTTTTGTGCCATGCAAAACCAGGTTCGATTGGAAGTATCGATCATCCAGATAGATATTCCTTACCTCATTTAAACCCTTGGACTTGAGCTGACGGGCTATCTGGTCCAACTCCTCTGAGACCAGATAAGGATCACCTCTCCCTACCACATAAAGATCATTCTCGTGACTCAATCTGAACTCTGTGGTGAAATGGTGAGTTGGCTCCAGGTAATGCAGTGCGGCGGCGGCAGTGGCTATTTTGAGAATTGAAGCGGGGACCAGGGCTTTATCTGCATTAACTGCAAAAAGGTGCCTGTTTTGCGCATCTGCCACCAATACGGCACCCCCATTGGCGAGGGCAATAATCTCATCCTCCCAGGTAACACCTTTAGACCACACTAGGATGGGAAGCAGGAGTGGGACTAGAGATAAAGCTATGAAGGCTTTGATACGTGCTGATAACATTACATTTAACATTATCATACCATAAACACGCAAAGGCTCAACCAGTAAGACCTGCTCATCAGGGGAAAGAGAAAACATTTGACAATAAGATGAGAAGAAAGATATATGATCAATAAAATCACCTAATTCCTTTAGTTATGACAAAACACCTTGGTATGTAAGAGCATGGAAGAGAGCGCAAAAAAAGATACATATGCAAATGCCGGTGTGGATATTGATGAGGGGAACAGATTCGTTGAGCTCATAAAGCCCGTTGTAAGCAAGACTTTTAAATCCGGTGTCATCACCGACATAGGGGGTTTTGCCGGACTTTTCTCCTTGCATATCGAGGACATCAAGAACCCAGTGCTGGTCACATCCACGGATGGTGTGGGGACAAAACTAAAAATCGCATTTTTGATGGACAAGCACGATACAGTAGGCATTGACCTTGTAGCCATGTGCATAAACGACATCATGGTCCAGGGTGCGATCCCCCTTCTTATGCTCGACTATATTGCAATGGCCAAGCTGGATGTTGCCAAAGCCGTTGATATCGTCAAAGGAATAGCGGCTGGCTGTAAGGAGGCCAATTGTTCTCTAATCGGTGGTGAGACGGCGGAAATGCCCGGCTTTTATGCTGAAGGGGAGTACGACCTGGCTGGATTTGTTGTGGGCGTGGCCGGTAACGAGCAACTCCTTGACGGCTCAGAGATTGCGGTGGGATACCAGTTGATCGGCATAGCCTCCAGTGGGCTGCACAGCAATGGATATTCCCTTGTTCGCAAGATTTTCTTTGACCAATTGAAGATGGCTGTGGATGTTCATGTGGAGGAATTCGGCCGTACCCTTGGAGAGGAACTTCTGGAGCCCACCCGTATTTATAGCAGTGCTATAACGAACTTGAGACGTGACTTTAGTATTTATGGTATCTCCCATATTACAGGCGGAGGTCTCATCGATAACC
>JASFIT010000026.1:0-20735 GCA_050122535.1 Desulfobacteraceae bacterium
ATGGCTCGTGAATAGAATTATAAAGGAGATCGTTAATCCCACGGTCAACGAGGTTTACAACCACCTTGGATGGGAATATAAGGGCGTTCTCTATTTCGGGTTAAACCTGGACCCCTATGAGAACCTGGATGTGTTTGAAATCAACGTGAGACACGGAGATCCAGAATGGGAGGTGCTGGCGCGTAAATTGAGTACCGATCTCTGTGAGTTAGGCAATGCGGTGTGTGACGGCAACTTAGACACGATCAAGCAGGTTTGGAATAAGCAACACTACGTGGACGTTATTGCCATGGAAGGCCGCTCCAAGGCCTCACGAGGATGGAACAAGGGATATCCGGGGCGCTATGGGAAAGGGCATCAGATTGTAGGCTTGGACGATGTGGAAAAAGGGGTCTCCGTCTATTTTGCTGGTGTTGACGAAAGCCAGGAGAAGGGTTTGGTGACCTTTGGAGGCAGAGTTCTCCATGTCATAGCAGGTGATTCCACCCTCGAAGAAGCAAGAGAAAAAGCCTACAGGAACATTGAGAGGCTGGCATTCGTGGATCATAACAACAATGGTGCAAATTGCATGCGGTATCGGAAGACCATAGGCCTCTAACTGATCCGTTTAGCCTATTCGTTCACTTTTCATATCTAGCATCTAGCAACCAGCATCCAGTATCCAGCATCTGTTACCTGTATGCCTACCGTACAGGCTGATTAAAGTACCCGAGTGTCAGTTCCGGGAATTCCTTCTCTAGTATATCCGCCATTCTCTTCATCCCCACGACAGGCGAATCTGCCTTTGGCATGCGATCTAGATAAAGTTGGGGGTCTATGTTCAGATTTTTTAGATGAAGGAAGTTGACCCCGGTTTTTCTTATCAATGCCAATAGGGCCTCAATTTCCTCCTCCTGATCAGTAATCCCTGGGAATACAAGATAGTTGATCATCGTATAGAGTCCCGAATCCCTTGACTGTCGGATGGAGGCAAGCACGTCCTCAAAATCATAATTTTTTGGCCGATAATAGGCTTCGTAGAACGCCGAACGAGCGCTGTTCAAGCTAATTCTAATGGAGTCCAGCCCACTTTCCACAATTATACGAATCCGCTCAGGCCAGCTCCCGTTCGTGTTCAAGTTGATAGTTCCTCTGTTTGTCTTTTCTCTAATCTTCTTTACACTTTTTGCAATCAGTTTGTACTCGGTCAACGGCTCAGCTTCGCACCCCTGACCAAAGCTCACGATGGCCTCTGGCGCTTCTCTGAGGTGTTCCACAGCTATGCGGACCAGCTCGTTCTGCGAAGGCCTGAACAGAATTCTGTGATGGGATGCTGGGCACGACTGATCACTCTGCATAGAGAGGCATCCCAGACACGCCGCATTGCACCGTTGGCTCACAGGAAGGGGTGCTTCCCATCTCTTGAGGAAGAGGTTTTTGGCTGCAAAGCAGTGGTTATTCGTGGCACACTGAATCAGGTGTTCAACGAGCGGGCTAGCCGGATGTTGTTTTTTATACCTCTCTATGGCTGGGATCAATTCCCTGTCATCGAAATTCTTGGGATCCCACCTGTGATTATATTCAACCCTGAATCCTGCGGCCCAGTACCTATCATTTTTGAAGCCCACGGCTGTATATGCCCAGGTGGGAAGTGTATAGGTTTTCGGTTCATAATCAGCGGCCGGCAAAAGACTCCTCACCAACCCTGGTTCGAGAAACGCGGATACAGCATAGCACGGGACGCTGGCGCCACCTATCTCCACTTGCGTGACGATTCTGTACTCTCCAGTGACAGGGTCAAGGCCTATGGGGGGGCACTCGGGGATGAAGAAGAGTTTGCTGAACTCTGGCACAGGAATAAGGTCTTCATCCATGACGGCTTTTGGGGTTCGCCCTGAAAACCCTATCATCCTAAAGTAGGGATGTTCGTAGACTTGACCGCGACCGTCCGCATAGAGCATGTACGGTGTGTTTTCCAAATCAGGGTGGTTCATGATCCAAGATCCCTATGAGGCTGTCGGAAAACGCCCATCTGCCATTCGACAAGCTCATGGCCCTGAGCAAAGTCGACCCCTCGACATCGCTCAGGGTCGATGCTGAGCAAGGTCGAAGCATCGAAGGGCTGGGTTACCCTCATCCCCCGCCCTGTTAAATTCTCGCTACGCGAGACGGTGAAGCCGATTTAACAGGGCAAGTCACTGCGGCGTACTTCTCTGTACGCCTTATTCCTCGGGACTCGGAAGCCTTGCATCTGGACATTTTCCATCAGCCTCTCAGAAACCGGTTTCTCGACAGTCTCCATAGCGTCTTGTACGTTCAAGTTGGGGGCGTTCCCCATCTCAAAGCACTGGGCGCCAGGCAGAGAGGTGAAGGCCCTTATTTTGCCTTGAGCCTTTTTATCTATCTGGATATTCCAAGTCAAAGGGCACCTTCGGGTTGACCTGTTAATCAAAGCTTTTATATGATATATATCACTTTGATTTATTTACCACATTTTCTCCTTTTCGTAACAAAAGAATTAAGGGTTTAAGGGTCAGCAATCCATATGCAGAGCGCTAAGCGAAATCTCGGATCAGAGGGTAAGCAATTCCGCCTGGTAAAATTTTTCGCCTGGGCCAGCTTCATCGTCATCGTTATCTTCAGTTTTCCTTTCTCGATGGTCATCTCCCAAAAGGCCAAAGAGATCCTGTTGGCGAGCTATGAGAATAACGCAATCCTGGTGGGTGAAAACCTGAACCACCAAGTCTTTCAAAATTTCGTCATTCCAGTCAATTGGCAATATGGGGGAATCAGGTTGAGAGACAGGGAGCAGTCTGAATTGATGGACAAAATCGTTCAGAACGCCATCCATGGTTTTAACGTGGATCTGGTAAACGTCTATGACATAGGGAAAGGGGTCACCGCTTACAGCACAGATCCCAATCTCATTGGAAAGAAAGTGAAAGAAAGCCTGGGATACAAAAGGGCCATTAAGGGGGAACGTTCATCGGGTCTCATCTCCACAAGGGATGAGTTCTGGGGTCTTGGCATCGATTTCATGGGGGGGAAGAAAACGCTTCGGACCTATATTCCTTTCAAAGTGGAAAATCCATATACGGGTATAATAGGTATTGGCGGTGTCTTCGAATTGATTCAGGATATGAGTAAGCAATATGAATCCATTGTGAAGTTCCAATACCTCATATTCGGCCTCTCCATTCTCATTATGGGACTCATATTCTTGGCCCTCCTTTTGATTGTTCAAAAAGCGGAACGAATGATTGAGCAGAGGGCTCAAGAACGACGTGAGCTTGAATCACAGCTCCATCTGGCCGAGCGACTGGCCGCCCTCGGCGAGATGGTGGCCGGCATATCCCATGAGATAAAAAATCCCCTTGGCATTATACGGAGTACGGCCGAGCTTTTGGGTGAGATGCCCGATGCGAGTGATACCCAAAAGCGTCTATCAGGGGTGATCACGGAGGAGTCAACGCGGCTGAATCAAATTGTCACGGAGTTTCTCGATTTTGCCCGTCCGCAAGTGCCAAATCTCCAGGAATGTCAGCTAGAGGAAATCATCGAGAAGAACCTCTCTTTCATACGGCCTGAACTGGAGAAAAAGGGCATTCAGATTCAGGACAACCTGAACGGCAGATCCTTTAAGCTCAGGGCGGACCTTGACCTCCTTTACAGGGCCTTCTTGAACATCTTGATAAATGCCATTCAGTCCATGCAGGATGGAGGGACCATAGACATCAAAGTGCAAGAGGCCAGAGATACCTATCAGATAGAAATTGAAGACACCGGCTGCGGCATCAGTGAGGAGAACGTAGATAAAATATTCAATCCTTTTTTCACCACAAAGGAAAAGGGAAGCGGCCTTGGGCTCTCCATTGTGAGAAAGATCATTGAGGGACATAGAGGGACTATAGACATACAGAGCAGGGAAGGGGAAGGCACGAAAGTGGAGGTCCAGTTGCCGCGAAGGGGCTAGTTGCCTCAAGATCCCATAGAAATGAGGGAGTCACTTCTCTATGGAAACAATCTTGATTGTGGACGATGAAAAGAACTACCTGGTGGTTCTTGAGGCCCTTCTGGGGCCGCAGGGCTACGAGATTCTTACTGCCGGCAGTGCTAAGGAGGCCATTCGACTGATCCAAGAATCAGATCTGGATTTGATAATTACGGATATGAAAATGCCAGGAACAAGCGGCATGGAACTGCTGGAAGCGTCTAAGGAAATAAAGCCTGATCTCCCGGTAATCATGATGACGGCTTATGGAACCATTGAGATGGCTGTGGAGGCCATGAAAAAGCGGGCCTATGACTATATCACCAAGCCCTTCCAGAATGAGGAATTGAAGCTGACCGTCAAGAAGGCCTTGGAAAATTACCGGCTCATTAAGGAGAACCGTCGCCTCAGTCAGGCCCTTTTGGATCGTTACAAGTATGGGAACATTATTGGGAAGAGCAAGCCCATGCAAGGGATCTATGAAATGATCAGCAAAGTGGCCCAATCCAAGGCATCGGTTTTGATCACCGGGCCATCAGGCACGGGAAAGGAGCTCATCGCCAAGGCCATCCACTATGATAGCCCCAGGAAAGACAGGCCCTTCATTTCTGTGAACTGTGGCGCGCTCACGGAAACCTTGTTAGAGAGCGAACTTTTTGGCCATGAGAAAGGGGCCTTTACAGGTGCTGTGAGCATGAAAAAGGGGCGATTCGAGTTGGCTGATGGAGGGACCCTTTTTCTTGATGAAGTGGGTGATATGCCGCCACCATTGCAGGTTAAGCTCCTCAGGGTCCTTCAGGAGATGGAATTTGAGCGGGTGGGAGGGACGAAAACGATCAAAGTGGATGTTCGCGTATTGTCCGCCTCGAACCAAAACATCAAGGAGGTCGTGGCTGAAGGCAATTTCCGAGAAGACCTCTTCTATCGGCTGAACGTCATTAACATTGAGGTTCCGTCCCTGACGGAACGGACCGAGGACATTAGATTGCTCGTGAACCATTTTATCGAAAAATACAGACAGGATGAGGGGAAAGAGAGGATTGAACTGAGCCCGGAGGCTTGGAAGATCCTTTACAGTTATACGTGGCCTGGAAATGTGAGGGAGTTGGAAAATATCATTGAAAGGGCCGTGGTTCTCAAAGCTGATCAGGTCATTGGCCCCGAAGATATGCCGCCTGAACTTTCGGAAAAGAGGCAGGAAGTTGAGGTTGAAAGGTTCATACCCCTCGATGCGCCTCTACAGAAAACCCTTGAGCAGATCGAAGAGAAGCTCATCAGGAGGGCGCTGGATCAGTGCGACAATGTGCAGTCCCATGCGGCCGAAATGCTCGGCATCACAAAGAGTCTGATTCAGCACAAGATGAAGAAGTATAACATCGCCGTATAGCGGTTCAAGATCTTGTACCCAAATTTCCCCAATAAACTAAGGAGGTTAGGCTCGCGAGAATGTGCATTCCGTTTTAGTGGTACAAGATCTTGTACTTTTTAGGGAGAATGAGAAGTAGGGCAGGAATTTCCGATTCAACAAATTTTTCAACCATAATAAGCACTTAGGGGACTTTTTGCTCGAAAGAAGGACTTTGGCAAGAATATTGCTATTATGTTAGATCGAGTAACAACTCTTTCCTCCTAAAAAAGAAACCAACCCAATTTTCCCGGGTTGGTTTCTTTTTTAATACCCCAATCGCCTCAGGGCCCGGGTATCTCTGCTCCAGTTTTTCTCTACCCGAACCCTTAGATCCAAGTAAACATGGGTCCCAAATATCTTTTCCAGTTCGCGTCTGGATGCCTGGCCAATAGTTTTGATCATGCGCCCCTTCTTACCTATCAGGATGGCCTTTTGGGAATCTGATTCCACGTGGATCTGGGCGGATATGGACATAAGGCCCTTCTCCGGAATCTCTTCGATGCCCTCCACAGTAACTGCCGCGGAATAGGGCAATTCCTGCTTGGTGTAGAGGTAAATCTTTTCCCTGATAATCTCGGATATAAGAAAAGCGTCCGACTGATCTGTTTTTATGTCCTCTGGAAAAAATGCAGGTCCTGGCCTGAGTCTCGATTTGAGCTCTTCCAAGAGGCCTTGTATGCCATCACCTTTCAGGGCGGAGATGGGAATGATGGCATCAAAGACCCGGAGCTTACTAAAGCCGTCTATGATGGGCAAAAGCGTCTCCTTGGAACCCATGTCAATTTTGTTGATGATGAGGAGCACCGGTTTCTCTAATTTCTTCAGGTTTCTCAAGATTAGAGAAATATCGCGATCATCTGGGTGCAACATCTCCATCATCATCATAACAACGTCCACTTCACGACAGGCTTCCTGGGCAGAAGCCACCATACTCTTGTGAAGAGCGGTTCGGGTCTTGTGAATCCCTGGCGTATCCATAAAGATCATTTGATATCCATCCCCGTGGTAAATCCCCAAAATGCGGTTTCGGGTCGTCTGGGGCTTTGGCGTGACAATGGCCACTTTTGTGCCAAGCAACCGATTCAGGAGGGTGGACTTACCCACGTTTGGAGGCCCCACAATGGCGATGAAGCCTGAAAGGAAAGGGGGTTTGGCTGCATCGCTTGACTTTGCGTTCTCTGCACTCATGGTTTCATTGATCTTTTGTGGAATCCGGGACGGAGGTACGGGGGCACGGAGGAACGGACATGCTTAACTCCTTTTCCCCGTCCCCCGTCCCTCCGTTTCCCCCTCGTCGAACGAAGAGAGACGACTTACAGGACCTCCACTCGCACTTGCCCCGAAGGGACCGCATCATCACTTATCGTACCAACGACCCTTGCCCCGGTTTTCTCCTCAATCAGGCGAAGTCCCCCGTTTTTGTGACCCCTAACAAGTGGTATTTCCGCGGACGGCGCTCTGAGCCTAATCTGCTCGGCCACACCCCGTCTCGGGAGACAAGATGCTATCTTCTCTTGATGAATCCCCGATCGGACAAGAAAACCAAAGGCACCATGCCAGGGACCTGCCACGATCGCATCACCTGCAAGCAGGTTTGGTGACGACATAAGCCCGATCCTGATCACAGGGATTCCCTTCTGTTCCAAACGAACGCAACTCTCCTGACAGATCCTAACCGCCGCATCCAGTGAAAGCGGATGATATCTATTCTCCATGTACCATGTGGCCAACTCCGTGCCCTTTATGACGAGGGTTGGATACAGACGGACCATATCCGGGCGCAGCTTTATAACTTCACCCACTGTCTTCATAAAAATCTCTTCTGAGTCCCCGGGGAGTCCCGGCATCAGTTGTATCCCCACTTTGAAACCATGCGCCTTCAGCAGATGAACAGATTCAACCGTATCTCGCGCCGTATGTCCTCGCCTCGAAAGTTCCAGCACGCCGTCATCCATGGATTGGGTCCCCAGTTCGACAGTGGCAACCCCTAGTCTTCTCATGAGATGAAGCTGCTCTTCCTGGATTGAATCAGGACGTGTAGATACCCTTATGGATTTGAACAATCCTTCCCTTATAAAAGGAGCTGCGGCCTTCAGCATTTCCTTCATTCGGCCGACGGAGAGTCTCGTAAATGTTCCACCGTAAAAGGCAACCTCCGGCTCCCGGCTGGCATCAAACCCCTTTGAGTTCATTGCATCCTGGAGGGTGTGTTTTATG
Organism: Desulfobacteraceae bacterium; assembly: GCA_050122535.1. Classification (GTDB taxonomy): domain Bacteria; phylum Desulfobacterota; class DSM-4660; order Desulfatiglandales; family HGW-15; genus JASFEQ01. The sequence continues at coordinate 7,596 of JASFIT010000026.1, forward strand.
GTAGATTCGTCAACTGGGTAGGTGGACTGAGAAGTTATCTTCTCTTGCTGGCAGTAGATACATCGATAGGGGCAGCCCTCATTGGGAATAAATATGGGTACGATTAAAGCTCTTTTTCTCGTTCCCCTGTCAAACAAGGAAGTGCCTCCTTGGCCGCCTTCTGCTCGGCCTCTTTTTTGCTTTTTCCTTTGGATTCAGCCACTACCTTTCCGTCAAGACGCAAGGCCACTCTGAAGGTCTTGTCATGTGCCGGGCCGCTTTCCTCTACCAAAACATATTCGGGTCTGGTTTTGTACACGCCCTGTGTATATTCCTGGAGCTGGCTCTTGTAATCATTGGGCACCCTCCCCACATCAATCTTTCCTAGCAGGGGCAAGAATAATTTGTGCACGATTTCCTTTGTTTGGTCAAAGCCTGCGTCCAGGTACAGCGCGCCTAACAGGGCTTCCATGGTGTTAGCAAGAATAGAGGCTTTCTCCCTTCCACGGCTCATTTCCTCTCCCCTGCCCAACATGAGATACTCTCCCAAGTCCAACTCCCGAGCAATCCCCCAGAGCCCCTTCTCATTCACAACCGTTGCCCTATATTTTGACAGATCCCCCTCTTTTGAATCCTGGAAAAGCTCCATGAGGATGTCACTGATGGCAAGATCGAGCACCGCATCACCGAGGAACTCAAGCCGTTCATTATCCCTCAGATCGGAGTCGGAAAGCTCGTTCACATAAGAGGAATGTCGGAAGGCCTCTATGAGAAGCTCCGGTTGTCTGAACGTGTAACCCAGCTTTTTGCTCAACTCGTCAAGATCTTTTGTCGGGGATATAGCACTCATCTTCCTTAAAATTTGCCATGAAAAGCTCTCATGAGCAATCAATGCAATATAGGATTCGGCCGCATCTTAAGTCAAGAAGCACTATTATAGCAATTTTTCATTTGATTTTTCTTGAGATTTGAGATAATTATGAAATTTTTTCTGAAAAGCACCCTGATAAGGTAACCCATGAAAAAGACGGTTATACTTTCAAAAGATGAGATCCATGAAAGCATCCAACGGATAGCCAGTGAGATCGTTGAAAGAAATGCATCCATGGAGGACGTGGTCCTGGTGGGCATAAGGACCGGAGGCGCCTTTCTTGCCCAACGCCTTCAGAAAGCATTGGCCATATTAAAGGATCCTGAACCCGCTTTGGGCATCCTCGACATAACCCTTTATCGCGACGATTGGACTCGGATCGGACCCACACCTATCGTGGGGAAAACAGAACTCCCCTCATCCATAGACAATAAGACGATTATTCTTGTAGATGATGTCCTTTTCACAGGGAGAACGGTTCGGGCCGCTATGGACGCACTCATTGACTTTGGCCGCCCAAAGAAGATTGAATTGGCCATTCTGGTGGACAGAGGAGACGGTGATAGAGAATTGCCCATAAGGGCCAATTATGTGGGCAGGGTATGGTCTCTATCCCCCCATGAGACGGTTAACGTCTACCTTGAAGAGGCAGGCTTTGATGATCATGTAACAATTGAGAAGATGAGGGCTGCCTGATAGTGGCTAAAAGGAAGAAGCCGAAAAAGAAAAAACCACATCCCCCCCCAATTCTGTCCCAGGAACAACAGACACAACTAACCACCCTTCTAAAAGACTTCAAAAACCTCAACAACTCCAATGTCCATGAGCAAATACCGAGTGCTGAGCTTGCGCAAGCTTTGGTTGAAAGCATTCCTGCCCAAGATCCTGACGCCATACCTGCCTTATTGGCAGTCAGAGAGGCCTTTCCTCAGAAAAACGTGCAGAAGGCCATCAAAAAAACTTTTTTCAAGTTCAAACAGAAGGGGATCTCTCACCCCGACTTGGAACCTGAAAAGGGTCCCCAAGTCCTTGCCAGTAAGGTAGTGGTGGCTGACCCTTCAGCATTTTTGGGCCCCATTGATGGGACCGGCAGCCGGGGTGTTCTTCTCATCTTACCCCAAGTCCCCAAGGGCGTTGACGTGGGCATGGGTGCGGTCAGCGATGAACTGGGGTTCATCCAATTCTTTGTGGGAAGATACAGCAAAAAACAGTTGAAAGAGATCGAAGAGATCTTTTTTTCCAGTTTCGACCATGCGGTTGAAACGCCCATCTCCCATGCTGCCACCTTGTTAGAAAGGGCGTACAGTAAGAGCGAAGAAGGGCTAAACGACGCATCCAGAGGATATCTCCAGTTAAGGCCCTGGATTCTGGAAAATGTATCGCTTCTTGAACAGTCGGCGGTATACGATCTCATTCCCCTTGATAGCATTTCCAAAGGAAGCCTCACCAACTCACAAATCGAGAAACTCCTTGCCCATGAACTGATGAAGACATGGATTATTGATCCGGACAGGATTAAACCTCTGTTAGAAGATATTCAAAAGGTGAAAGAGAGCCGTATCCTGGTGTCTGATGCACAAAAAACAGACCAGATAAACGAGGCAAAAAGAAAGAGCATTAGCCAGATCTATTCAGAAGACAAACGCCTGCTCATGAAATGGAGGTTGGAAGAGATGGCCTATTTCTTCTTCAAGTTGGAAGAAGAGGAGATTGGACGTATCTCACTGGCGGCCGCCCAGTCTCTTGATGAAAAGGATTCTCCCTTGCTCATCAACCCCTTTCTGGAGGCTATCATGGAGCGCAGTCTAGTCTTTCATATGGGGGCGGCTCAAGAGGCACAGGAATCAGAGGGTGGGGCTGGTGACTCCTCCTCAAAGATTATTATTCCTTAAGTGGACCCAGCAGCCATATCCGCCCCCCATTGTCTCTGCTCTGCAGGGCTTCATTACGCTATCGCCTTCAGAGTGCCCAGAGTCTTCTAAAGTGCCTAAAATGCCTAAAGTGAATGAGATTTCTCTCAGTTTCAAAATAGACCTCGCCAAAGGCGAGCACTGTAGTCTCACATCTTTTTGTCACTTTAGGCACTTTAGCTCACTTTAGACACTTTAGTTCACTGAAAACCTATTTTATTGGCAAAGGCTAACCAAGAATTTCTAACCTAGCCCAGAATGCCAAGTCTCAGACTTCAATCAAAATAATAGGAGGTCATCATGCCCACAACCATCAGTGTGAAGACCCGTTCCCGTATCGAGATGGTGGATATCACGTCTTTGGTTCAGAAAGAAATATCCAAGTCCAAAACCTCGGATGGACGCTGCCTTGTCTATGTGCCCCATACCACCGCCGGAATAACCATCAATGAGGGGGCTGATCCTGCTGTTTGCAAAGATATCATGGATAAGCTCAATGAACTGGTGCCGGCCAACGCGGGTTATCGTCATATGGAGGGAAATGCGGACAGCCACATCAAGGCTTCATTGATGGGAAGTTCGGTCTATGTAATGGTGGAAAACGGCCGCTTGGTGCTTGGAACCTGGCAAAAGATATTCTTCTGTGAATTCGATGGCCCCCGCTCCCGCAGAGTCTACTTCCAAATATGAAGAATCACCACCCGTTCCCCTTCGATGCTTCGACCTTGCTCAGCATCGACCCTGAGCTCACTGCTTCTGGTCTATGTCGAAGGGTCGACATGGCTCAGGGTCTCTAACGAGCGCTGCAAAGCAGGGCGAGTGGGTGGTTGGCCTAGTTTGATTACGAGAATGTGAGTGAACTGGGATCAAAGCCTCTTTCAGCCAGCCATTCTTGCAGGGCTTGGGAGAGGAGTTGATAAAACCGCATAGAACCTCCCAAACCCCGTCTGCCGAAGATATAATTAATCTCAAGAAATAGGGGTTGAGGATCAGGCTGGTTAACGTCGAAGACGAAATCGATGGCAGCCAGGTTGATACCGGTGGCAGCCACAAACCTTTCCGCCTCTGTCTTTCCTTTTGTCTGGAGATCAGGGTTCCACTCCCTATCAATCTCTGCCCCTCGACTTATGGTGGTTATCATCTGGCCCCTTTCTCGCGCCCGCTTCCAATAACTGATGGTCCTGCCCCCGATTATAACAACCCGCAGGACATTGCCTTCAGCGCGGATTAACTCTTGGGAAATGAATCCCGAGCCGCCCGAGCCCTCCAAACGTTTCAGATCCTCTAGTGAAGCTTCCAACGCGCTTCTGTCTGTAATCGTATATATCCCTTCCGCCTCATGCGCCTGATCCCCCTTGATCAGGAAGGGCATCCGATGGGCGAAATCTCGCTCTCCTTCATAGGCCTCCTTGAATGTCCTTACTGAAGCCCACTGTTGCGTTTCGGGATGGGGGCACTTGTATTTCTTGAAGAGAAGACTCTGGCCGATTTTTCCAGGGTACTCGAACCGTGCATCATAGTTGGGGAAAATTTGGGCTGAAGAACTTTTGCAGGCCCTGTAAAGCGCTGAATTACAATATTGGGGCAAGATGATAGCTTCTGCGGCATGAATATGGCGCAGATCGTGGGTATCCAGGGTCCCGTCACCTAAAATAACCAGTGTATCGCCCAAGAAACAGGGATGGAAGGAGAGTATCATGGCCGCTTTCCCCTCAGTTCAGGGGCAATCCCCAAATCCACCGTCATATCGGTTCGCATCGCTGAAATCGGTAAGTTTTGGATGATTCCTGAGCACCAGCAAGGTATTAGATGCTAGGCGCCGAGGTGCGACAACTGAGGCCTATCGCGCAATACGCCGCAAGCCTGCCCCCGCGAAGGCGGGGGGAGGAGCGATCGAAGGCAACGCCGCAGATGATGCCTTGCTGGTACTCAGGAGATTTGACTTTATTTTCTTCAATAGTTATAGTTTTAAGATTGACCATACCGCATTGAGCCTATCGGGAAAACCATTAATTTGGGCATCCTTGACCAGCGTTCCAAGCGAAGCACGTGCGGAGACTCCATATGCGACCCGAAGGTGAGAATGCTTGTGTGAAAAAGAAGGAGAAGGAGAATGCCTATCTTTGAATTCAGATGTCTCGAATGCGGAAACATATTTGAAAAATTATTTGTCGGTTCCAGCGAAAAAGTGGATCTAGAGTGTCCTGAATGCCCATCCAGCAACTTTGAGCGCGTAATTAGCAGGAGCAGTCACGTGACGGGAGTCGGCCCTGGGGGCAAGAAACCTAAAATCACTGAAAAATCTTGCGCGCCTGGGAGTAAATGCATGACCCTGGATCTCCCTGGACCAACAAAATAGTGCCACCTCCACCACCTTTCATTTTCCCTTCTTGATAATGTGAAATAATCTCAGGGAGTATTTTCATCCAATCAATATTTCTGAGATAGACGTAGTGAATCCAGTTAGAGTTACCGCCCATGAGAAATGAGCAAGATCTCCCCGACACGGTCCAGGAACTGAGCGACGAAGACCAGGAGCATATCAGAACACTTTTTCACGAAGAGGTGCTACCGAAACTCATGAAGCTGGGCGCCCGCTTGGGTATGCTTAGCTGCGAGTTTGCAGGGGAACAATTTAAGAATTGGATGATCCAGTTTAAGTCAGTGGGTGATGATTTTGAAATTGTTGACTTTGAATATGAGGAAGACGGAACTGGAATAGATCTAGATCTATAGGACCCATGGTAAGTAGATTTTCAGGAAGAGAAATCATCGCAAAACCCACATGCCCCTTTTGTGGGATATCGATCGACAGGCCAAGGGAACTTGCCACACGGATGCCCACTGAGATGCCCGTTGGGAAATGTTCTTGCGGTGCGGTCTATGCTTGCGACGTGACCGGTCATAATCTTGGTACTGCGCTGATTGAGGCCCTGGTATTAGGGTGTGATGGAGATTGGGATCTCGCATGGGATCTCCTCCCAGAAGAGGACTACATTGAAGCCCAGCTAAGGAACTATGATCTTGAGACCCATCTCGTGATACAGGGAGGCGTCTATAAGGGTCGGCGTGTATCCGGGACCCTATATTTCGTCAGACTACACCAGGACATCCTTGAAGTGACTGGGGAAGGCGCCAAAAAGCAACTGGATAGAGCCAGACCTGTTCCGCGGCCGTCGTACGGCAAAAAGAGTGACAGGAAATCGTTTTCTAAGAAGGACGTGGAGTTGTTAGTAAAGGACTATAATCTGGAGCCCCTGCTAAGTATCGCAGCGCAGGACAAAAGGATCATCAGGGACTTACAGCGTCTTATTTATTCAGTGGATAAACGGCTGCGTTTGAGGGCTACAGATGTTCTGGGGAAGGTTTCTGGGGTGATTGCCGAGTATGATCCGGGAGCCATTTCCAAGCTTCTCCAGAGACTATTTACAGCCAGCGCTGATACAGCCTCATCAAGCTGGGGATGTCTCGACGCCATTGGAGAAATCATCAGTAACAGCCCCGAGCATTTTGCTGGATATATGCCCCAATTGTATCAATTCGCAGGCGACAGGGCCCTGCTCCCAGAAGTTCTGCGGGCCCTGGGAAAGATCGGGGAAGTGAGACCTGATCTCATTCGAAAAACCACCTATCGTTTCATTCCATTCCTCCAGGACCCCGACCCTGAGATTCGGGGTTATGCGACCATACTCCTTGGAAACTTGGGCGCACGCGAAGCAAAAGATGATCTCACAAGACTTGGAGAAGATTCTGAAGCCTTGGAAGTCTACAGGCATGGTCGACTAAAGAAACAGACCATAGGTCAATTGGCATCCGAAGCCCTTGAGAAGCTATGATCGTCCAATACCTTTTCTCTTCTCCGGAAGGAGATATTTCCCTCATTCCGGACGCACTTGCAAGACCCTTTAAAATTACCCCTTCAATAGATCATCCTTTCCTCACCCTGGGAGACTACTTCAAAGCATTAGAAAAATTTCTGCTCAAGGATCAATCGCAATCCCTGGTTGTCCTCCTCGAAGACCGCTTAGACAGAAGAATCCATCTCGACCACATTGATAAGGTGTTCATTCGCAGCGAAAAACATGGCGCCTTATATCATTTAGGCAGCGTTGAGATCTTCATTGATCAGCAACGTGTAAAATATGCTGTAAATAGCGCCGTCTCTGAAAGGGGCAAAGCCTGGTTAAACCACGAATATTCTTTGCTCGGCTACCTGGCAGAGACTTTCAATCTTCCCTACCTCCCAAGAGTCTACTTCAAGGGGGAACTTGAGCATAAAGCCGGAACCAAAAAGGAATCCTTATCCATGTTTTTGGCCGAATGGTTTGAAGACTACCATGAATGGCATCACTCAATGGATGAGAAAGATAGAGCCCAAAAGTTGCGCATCTGGGATCAAAGGTGCGGTCATCGTTTTGCGACCGAAGAGGAAAGCTACGAGATATATAAGCAAGCCTCGAAAATCCTCACCCTTTATTACAATACTCAGAGTTTTAGGCAAATCTACCCTTGGCATCATGCGGCAGGCGATTTTGTGGTGAGGATAAGCGATGGAAAGGTCGATGTGAGACTCACCACAGCGAGAGGACATGATCCGTTCATGGGCTTCGTGGAAGAAGAAGACATCAATCCATTAGTAGCGCTCATCTATTTCTTTTTGAACCTGACCATCAAAATGAGGCTGGATAGACTGGATGGCATGGGTGAAGCCGTATGGGCTGATGGTTATTCCGTTCGCGCAGCCTTGGAGGGATTCTTAGAGGCCCTCCATATTATGGAGAGAGAAGGCAGATATGATCTGGGGAAGTTAGAAGATTTGCTTTCCGTTTTAAAGTCTTTTACTCATGAAGAGCTTCACGCGCTTTATCATCCGCTGCTAGAGGCCTATCATGAGGAAGACCCCGGCGACTTGTTGGTGATAGAAAAAAACCTAGAAGACCATACCGAACAGCTCTTTTGTGCTAACCAAAGATTTCATGAATGAGCTCGTCAAGAGACATGCTGATGGCCTTTGGAACAGATATCAAAAGCCTTGCTTTTTCAGGATCGCCTATCTCCGACCCATTTAAAAGCTCTTCAGAAAGCAGAAACAGATCCTTATAAATTCCGTCCAAATCAAAGATGGGGTAAAATTCACCCTTTTCAAATCCAGCTTTTCCGCAGACGCGTGCCTTCCCCTGAATCCTTGTGGGGATTCCGTAGACCCGGCAGGTGATGGGTCGATTGGGGTAGAGAATACAGTCCTCGTTTTCGTCAAGAAGGGGACAGCGAATTCTCTCCCTGGCCATTGTATAGGCCTGCATATTCGGATCGTCCTCATGGGCTTGGAGCATTCTTTCTAATCTCCTCAGTTCCCTCTCCGTCCTGTTGCACCTCAGGAGTGCCGCCTTTATCTCTTCATTGCCCAATTGGTCGAACTTTTTTTTCAGGTATGCCGCCTCGATAAGAAACAGGCCAAATACAGCATGGCAACAATCAGAACAGTGGCGCTCACACCTAATAGATGTGGCGTGCTCTTTTTCCATCTTCTGGAAAGCCGCATCGGCCTTATCAACCAGCAATTCATAGCTTCGAAACAATTGGTCGGGCTTCATGATTTACGATAGGGCTCCAGTTTCTTCAGAAATTCGGGATGGACCTGGAATCCGTGCTCTATGGCCTTGTCAGCATGTTCTATGGCCTTCTCGTATTCCCCTTTGGAATAGTAGGCAAAGGCGAGATTGTTTTGACCGAGCCCGAATGTGGGTGCCATTGCCACCAATTTCTCTCCTGTCTCTATCGCCTTCTCCGCATCCCCTTTCTGGAGGTAGGCGTTGGCCAGATTATTCCACGCTTGAGCGATTTCCGGATTCAGTGCGATAGCCTTTTCAAGTGCCAGGATAGCTTCTTCAGTTTTTGCCATTTGTAAATAGGCAAATCCCAGATTTGCGTAGCCACGTGCATATCTAGGTTCGATCTCAATGGCCTTTTTGTTGGCATAAGCCACCTGCTCCAGATCCCCTTGCTTAAAATAGATATAACCCAGATTGACCCACCCCTCAAACATCCGCCCGCTGTTGGCAATGGCTTCCTTAAAGGCTTCAATCGCTTCATCGAGTTTCCCTTGCTTCATATATGCAATCCCCAAATTGTAATGGGAATTGGCGCACTCAGGATCTTCTGCCAGGATTCTCTTCTGTTCCGCAATAAATTCTTCAGAGCCCTGTGGTTCTTTCATTTTGATCTCCTAACAAAAAGAGGTCGCCATCCGACCTGGACAGCGACCCCCTAAAGCTCGTTTGTAAGTTCAGGCTACAAATGAAGCCTAATGATCCTCGGTTTGCCCTCGTCCTTTCAGACCATACAATGTCGTACTGCCAGTGGAGAAATACATCATTTTTTCTTCGTTGACCAGGGCTGACGCTGCTTTTTTGATGTCCCTCGTCTTCGCATCGGGCATGACCTTTTTGACGGCCTTTTCCATGTCACTGAAATAAAACTTGGTTTTTTTGCTTTTCTCCGCAAACTCCAGTATGGCCTTTTTCAATTCTTCCATAACTGTGCTCCTTTAACTGATATGAGTTGATGACTTTTAGCCTCCAACCGCCTTTGATACGGCCCATGAAGCATCGGTGTATTTGTACAGTGTAGAAGTCCTGTAAGTATCATAGGCCAAGCGATAATCATCGATGAGGTGCTCGGTAAAAGGCAGGCCACATTTCTCAAAAAACCTTTCCCAGCCAATTCTCTCGGCCCAATCACCGATTCGCTCATATTTGTTTGCATCTGCTGCATAGGCTTCGATGATCTTCTTGACGGCTTCGCACACTTCCGGGTAGCGGGGAAAATTGTTGGGCACGCCAGGAACAACCACCTTTGAGAACTTGGGCGGAGAAATGCGGTTGGACACTTTCCCTCCCGCCATGATCGTTACACAATCGCCCTCTTTGTCCGTAAGGGGAACAGCCATACACATGGTGTAGCAGTTGCCGCAGAACATGCAGCGTTCCTCTTTGATCTTGACCGTCTTTCCACCCTCTTCGGTCTTGGAGGGTGAAATAGCCGCCGTAGGGCACGCTGCGATGACCAGAGGAATCTCACAAACCTTGTCGATAACCTCATGGTCTATGATGGGCGGTTTCCGATGATAGCCAAGAAGGGCAATATCAGAACAATGGACTGCGCCGCACATGTTCAGGCAGCAGGCCATGGAAATCCTGACCTGAGCTGGAAAGGTCATGCCCTGAAAATACTCAAAAAGATCATCCAGAACCGCCTTGACCATAGAGGAAGCGTCCGTTGCCGGTGTATGGCAATGGATATACCCCTGTGTGTGCACGATGTTGGTCAGTCCGGCACCGGTCCCGCCAATAGGGAATTTATAACTTCCGGAGACATGTTTCCTGCTCGCCAGGTCCTTTTTCAGGGCCTCCACTTTATCCTGAGTCTCCACCATAAATTCAATATTGTTACGGGTTGTAAAGCGGACGTAACCGTCGCAATGCTTATCTGCAATGTCACAAATCTCCCGGACATGTTCAACGGTCATGAACCGGCAGCCACCGCATCTCACGGTAAAGATCTTGTCTCCCGTCTCTGATACATGAACCAAAACGCCAGGCTCCAGGATTTCGTGATACTTCCATTTCCCATAATTGTTCTGGATGACGGGTGGAAAGTACTGCCAGAAGTGCCTGGGGCCAAGGTCTGTGATTCTATTTTCCATCGGTTTGTCTGGGTTGAATAGACCCAACCTTTCAGTAGATAATGCCATCTTTTTACCTCCTATTCTATAACTATCTCGCGTGTCTCGTTCGATAATCGTCGATCGTTCTCTTAAATCCGCCAGGCACATCTTCCTCTTTCCAGAAGATGTAAGGATTGGACCGGGGCTCTCTCACCATCTGCGGCATGGGTGGGATATCCAGAACCTCAAGGAGTCTCGGGACACCCTGTCGCTGGATAAGTTCTCCAAGGCGTTCACGGTTCTTGCCCTCTTCCATCCACCAGTCCCAAACCGGTTCTACAACTTTCTCTTTGATGGCGTCATAGGGAGGATCGGCCTTTACGAAAGGAATGGTCAGGAGAGACATCTGGGCGCCTTCCAGGATGGGGGCCTTTGCTCCCAAAAGGATGCTCACACCAGTGTCTTCACCTGGCCACAGGGCCTGGGGCATGACGTTGATACAGTGCATGCAGCGGGTACACTCTTTATCGTCAATCATGAGCTTACCGTTTTCCATCCACATACAATTGGTCGGACAAAGATCAATCACTTCCTTTTGTATATCGAACTTGCCCCAGTCTTTGCCAGCGTGGGCACCGCCATTGGGCAGGATTTCGCCACCGATATAGGCCTTAACCGCCTTCTGATCGATGCGAATATTATCTTTCCAGGTGCCAATGAAGGACATGTCAGCACGCGCAATAGAGGCCACGCAGCAGTTGGGGCAGCCGTCGAATTTGAATTTGAATTTATAAGGGAAGGCAGGACGATGCAATTCATCCTGGTAATAGTGGGTCAGTTCATAGCACATATCCTGGGTATCGATGCAGGACCATTCACACCGGGCCTTTCCGATGCAGCAGGAAGGGGTCCGCAGGTTGGAGCCAGAACCGCCCAGATCCTGTTGCATCACATGGCCCAACTCAAAGAAGATGGGCTCTAATTGTTCTGTAAAGGTTCCCAAGAATATGATGTCACCCGTGGAGCCGTGCATATTCATCATGCCGCTGCCCCGGTACTCCCAGAGGTCACAAAGGCTCCTTAGATAGTCGGAGCTGTAAAACTTGCTGGCAGGCTGATTGACCCGCATGGTATGAAAGTGGGCGATGGAGGGATATTTTTCCGGAAGGTCCGAATACCTCCCGATGACGCCGCCGCCATAACCGAAGACACCAACGATACCACCATGCTTCCAGTGGGTCTCTCCATCCTTAAAGGAGTCCTCTAACTGGGCAAGCAGGTCTTCAACAACATCCCGCTCGATCATCATCCGGTCATCAGCCAGTTTTCTCCTGTGAAGGGCTTCGCGCTTGGCATCGGCCACAAAGCTTGGCCATGGGCCTTTTTCCAGCTCATCACACATGGGAATCTTATGTTTAGTCTTGAATTTCTTGAGCTCTTCGTCCGTATAGTTATTCAACTCTTCTTCAGAATAGATCCTTAGCTCATCGTACTTTAGCTCTTTTTGTGGTTCTCTCGGTTCAAAAGCCATTATCAATGCCTCCTCTTGAAAAATAAAAGGTTATCTCATCTCCTTGGGGCAAACAAAAATTGTTGTGGACTTTACCTCACCTCCTCCCTGAAAATCTAAAAAGTGAAATTTGAGCGCTCTGAATAAACCTTAAACCCGTGACAGGCATCCTTTCACCCATAGGTGATTGGGTAGACAGGATAAGTATAAGAGAATATTCAGATTTGTTTCCTTCTTGAACATTAAAAGGTCTTGTATAATCCGAATCACCGGAGATTGTCAATAAAAAAATCAGATTAAAAGGATCGTATTATTTCATGTCATTAATGCTTGGAATACTCTATATTTAATGGATACTGAATTATGCCTATTTATAGGCCGTTGCTGTTCAGGAGGTGGCATATCAGCGCCTCCAGGTCACAGGAGTGGACCCTATTTAACGCCTAAGTGTATGCTAATTTGAGATTAGTGAACCTATGCTCGATGCTTTGCCACGTTTAATTATCGCTGCCCTAAGAGGGGGCTCTGGAAAAACCATCTTGTCCCTAGGCCTGACCTCCGCTTGGCGCAAAAAGGGTTACAGGGTGGCACCCTTCAAGAAAGGCCCCGACTTCATCGATGCTGGGTGGCTGGCGTTTGCCGCTGGGAGATCATGCCACAACCTGGATTCTTTTCTAATGACTGACATCCAAATTATTCAATCTTTTCTTTCTCATTCTGCTGAAGCAGACCTATGTCTGATAGAAGGGAATCGGGGGCTTTTTGATGGCTTTAATGAGGAAGGACATTACAGCACGGCAGAACTGGGAAAGCTCTTGAAAACGCCTGTCATCCTTATTGCAGAGGTGACCATGGCCACCCGAACCGTGGCAGCCATTATTATGGGATGTCAGAGATTTGATCCGGATTTGAAAATCGTTGGTGTGATTCTGAACAGGGTGGCCAGCCCCCGTCAGGAGACCCTCATAAGGAACTCCATTGAACGGTATTGTGGGTTGCCTGTTGTGGGGTCAGTCCCCAAACTGAAGGGTGGACTTTTTCCTGAAAGACATATGGGGCTTGTCCCTCATCAGGAAAGGGCGCAGGCTGAAAAGGCAATCGCGTGGGCAAGGTCTGCGGTTGAGGACAACCTGGATTTAGAGGCCATTTGGAGACTCTCTCACCAGGTCGAGTCCCTAGATAGAATGGGTCAGCAACAGGAGAC
>JASFIT010000027.1:0-19779 GCA_050122535.1 Desulfobacteraceae bacterium
GTGTATTCAAGTGTCCCCGCTCGGGAAAGAGAAAGGGATTGAGAGGCTGAAGAATTCGGTTGGCTTTAATTGATCTTACTAGGCGAAGATGGCCGACGGATTAGCCCCTCAATAAATGACCCCCACGGCCGCGCCTGTCATACAGGTGGCGATGGTTCCGGCCACGATGGATTTCATGCCCAAGGCAACGATCTCATCCCGTTTTTCTGGAACCATGGCCCCCATCCCGCCGATCATGATTCCCAGGGAACCAAAATTGGCAAACCCGCACATGGCATACGTCATGATGAGCTTTGATCTGACGCTCAGCACACCCTCAGGCAATCTGGCGAAATCCAGGTATGCGATAAACTCATTGAGTACCGTCTTCGTGCCCATCAGAGTACCCGTGGTCTGCGCTTCAGACCAGGGTATGCCCATGAGCCAAGTGACCGGAGCCATGACAAATCCGAGCAACCTCTGAAAGGTGATCGGTTTTCCTGCCAGATCCGGCAATAGGCCCAAAATAAGATTGACGAGATAGACCAGCGCCACAAGCACCACCAGCATGCCGATGATGTTGATGAGCAGCTTTAATCCCTGAACGGTTCCTCTTGTGATGGCATCCATGGAGCTGTGGGCCTCGACCGGAAGTTCCACCTTTCCGGTGGAAGGTTCCCCTGTCTCGGGCACCATGAGTTTAGAAATAATGACGGCTGCGGGAGCGCTGATAAGGGAAGCCGTCAGGAGATGACCCATGATGCCGGGAATCGTTTTGCCTAAGATCACCGCGTAGAGGACCATGACCGTTCCGGCAATGGTCGCCATACCCGCCGTCATAATGGTGAAGAGCTCACTTCTGGAAATACCAGGGAGATAGGGTCTTGTCAGTAGAGGGGATTCCACCATACCGACGAAGATGTTGGCGGCTGTTCCCAACCCTTCTACGCCCCCTAATCCCATGGTGCGTCTCAACACCCAGGCGAAAGACCTTACGACGGCAGGGAGGACTTTCCAGTAGAACAAAAGAGAAGAGAGGGCACTCATGACGAGCACAAGAGGCAGTGCGCGAAAGGCAAAAATGTAGCTCAGACCTGGGCTCTTTTCATCAAAGGGAAGTGGGCCACCGCCCAGGAAGCCGAATACGAAACTGGTCCCTGCTCTGGTGGACGCTTCCAGGGCCTGAACAACTTTGTTAAGCCAGAGAAAGAGGATTTGGCTTCCAGGGAGTTTTATAAGGAGCAGGGCGAGTAGAATCTGGAGGCCCAGTCCTGCGAATAGGGTCTTGAAATTGACGTTCTTTCGTTGCTCAGAGAAGATCCAAGCCAGAAAGGCTAAGGCAAAAAAGCCGATTAGACTCTGAATGCGATCCAATCTCCGATCCCCTCAATGCCCAACACGAATCATTAACTTTAGGCACTTTCCCTTATTATCTCAGGAACGACCATCCAGGCCACAGACCAGCGGCCCTCCTCATCCTTTTCCAGGCACACGACCCCGCCCTGCTGAAACTTCACCACTGGCATCGCCTCATTACCGGAGACCAGCAGGGAGGCGAGTTTTGCCAGATGGGGCAAATGGCCCGCAATGAGCAGGTCTTTGTCTGCGCCTTTGATCCGGGTGGCTATTTCTTTCACCTCGTCCAGAGGAGAAAGACCAGCCCTCTCCTTGGCCTCGAGCCCTGGATTCGTATGGGAGACCATGATCTCAGCGGTCTGTCTGGCTCGGGTTTTTCCACTGTGAAAGGCCTCCTCCACTTTCACGCCCGATTTCCTGAGAAATTCCGAGATCTTTTCAACATCCCCTTTCCCTTGATTCGACAAGGGGCGATCAGGGTCTGCCTCTTTGGGGACAGGCTTGCCATGTTGCATCAAGTAAACTCTCATCCCTCATTCACCTCCAGGAAATTGTCGGATCGTGCTCTTTTAACTGATTGTGTTCATACCAAAAAGGCGATCATTTGGTCAATGAAGTTGGGGGCTTTTCCCCTTGACAAAAAAGGCTATTCAAATTATGGGCAGAATTAAGCGAATTTTTCTTATTCAATAACCATAATATAATTCTCCACCAACGAACACCAGAAAGGCTTCGGCCCGGTCCCCTCGTTCTGCCTGGAAAGTCCATGCAGGCCTAGCATTAGAGCCATTGGTTAGGGGAATTAGACTTGAGCGGGCGAATAACTCTCAGATTTCTGTTTGACAAATTCCCTTCACACCTCTATATTTCCTCTCTTAAAAATTTTCATCAGGGCTGAGTGAAAACATGAAACACCTATTTACCCCATTCAAAATCAAAAATCTTCACCTAGAAAATAGGATTGTCATGCCTGGCTTGGCATCCTTTCTTATCGAGGAAGATGGCTCCATTACGGATAAGACGGTAGAGCATTACCGGAGGCGGGCTGCAGGAGGACCTGCCATGGTGATCGTTGAGGCCTGTGCCATCTCACCTGAAGGCATTGTCTCCGAGCATCAGGCGAGGATATACGACGACAGGTTTCTAGAGGGCCTGTCACAAATTGCCGGCGTGATGAAGTCGGAAGGGGCCGTTCCTGCCTTACAGGTCCATCATGGGGGAAGACAGACATCCATTAAGATTATTAAACAGAAACCATTTGCTCCTTCCCCCCTGCCCTGTCCCACGATTACCGGTGATGTGGAACCGCTCACCATTGACGGTATTCAGGAAATTGTGGGCAAGTTCGGAGATGCCACTGACAGGGCTGTTGAAGCGGGCTTTGAACTCATAGAGATCCACGGGGCCCATGGCTACCTGGTCAATCAATTTCTATCTCGATTCTCCAACATCAGAGAGGACGCGTACGGAGGTGACGTGGCGGGAAGATCTAGGTTTGCCAGGGAAATCATAAGGGAAGTGAGAAAAAGGGTTGGTGAGGACTTCCCCATCTCCTTCAAGATCAGTGCACAGGAGTTTGTTCCCGATGGACTTACTGTGGAGGAGAGCATTGAGATTTTGAGAGAACTTGTTGATGAGGGCATTGATGTGGTGCAGGTCTCGGCCGGCAATGATGCCACACCGGAGTGGATCTGCCAGCCTATGTTTATGGAAAAGGCCTGTCTTGCTGATTCAGCGGCACAGGTCAAAAAGACCTTTGATGTACCCGTCATGGCCGTGGGAAGGATCAATGATCCCATTGTAGCGGACGCCATTATCGCTGAGGGAAAGGCGGACCTGGTCTGCATCGGGCGGGGTCTTTTATCTGATCCTGAATTGCCCAAAAAGGCACAAGAGGGTCGCTTGGAGGACATCCGCATCTGTATCGCCTGTAACACCTGCATGGAGTCCATTTTCAGGAAAGGTCGCGTTGAGTGCCTGGTCAACCCTGCCCTTGGAAGGGAAAAGGAGATGGAATTTACCCCTGCAAGCCCCCCAAAGAAGGTTATGGTCATTGGCGGGGGTCCAGGAGGGTTGAATGTGGCATGGGTGTCAGCAAAAAGGGGACACGACGTTCATCTTTATGAAAAGCAGTCCACCCTGGGCGGTCAACTCATACTGGGCAGTATCACCAGTTACAAAAAGGAATTGTTGAGCCTCATCGATTTTCAGAAGACACAGATGGAGAAATTTGGGGTCAGGTGTACCATGAACGTTGAGGTAACCCTTGATACCATAAAAGAAGAGAACCCGGACGTGGTTATTTTAGCCACTGGCTCATCTCCTGTGACACCGCCGGTCCCTGGAATAGACAAGCCCATCGTTTCCACATTCATTGAGGTTTTTAATGGCGACAAGCCCGCCAAAAGAAAAACCGTCGTCGTTGGTGGCGGTGCCACCGGCTGCGAGGTGGCCCTTCATCTTTCTGAGAATGGTTGCCCTGTAACGATAGTGGAGCAACTCCCAAAAATTGGTGGTCAGCTTGAATCCATCACCAAGAAAGTCCTGATCAGCAGGATGAAGGAGAATGGCATCCAATCTATGCCAGGTTACAGACTCTCAAAGGTGGAAGATAATGGCGTTCTTGTCACGGACCAGGAGGGGAATGAGGTGTTCATAGAGGCAGAAAGCGTCGTTGTGTCCATTGGCAACAAACCGGATAATAGCCTTTATGAGGAGATTAAGGGCTTAGGTACAGAACTGTATCAAATAGGAGATTGCCTGGAACCGAGGAGTGCCAAGGCAGCCATCTATGAAGGGGCTATCATAGGACGGGCAATCTGATAACTCTCCAACTCCAAAAGTATATCCCGCCAATTCTCAGGCCTCAATCATCGCTTCTTCGCTCTTGCCTGCTTGATCAAACCTTGGCCATATTGGCCCAGAAAGGCGTCCACATCTTCCTTCCAGTGGGGCATGATATTGGCACCCTGTTTTTTCAGCAACCTATTTTCCAGAATGCAGTTCCTCGGCCTTTTGGCGGGCTGCTGGTAATCACTCAAGCTGGAAGGTTCCAAAGATACCTTCACCTTTAGTTTTTTGAAAACATGCTTGGCATATTCAAGTGGGGTGCAATACCCCTCGGAGGTGGCATGAAATGTCCCTTTTGTATCGCTCTTTATGAGTTCTTTGATCTGCAAGGCGAGGCGGTAGGTCCAGGTGGGAGATCCAAATTGATCATCCACCACGGTCAGCGTCTTTTTTCTGCCCTTTTGAGTCAATACCTTCTTCAGAATTGATGTGATAAAATTCTCGCCGTTTATCCCGAATAACCAGCCTGTACGGACAATAATATAGTTAGGAGAATTCTCTCTGACCGCAACCTCGCTTTCCATCTTGCTCCGGCCATAGGCGGAGAGAGGGTCCCCGGGGTCATCTTCAAAATAGGGTTGAGGGATACTCTTTTTCCCACTGAAAACGTAATCGCTAGAAATGTGAATCAATTTGCAATCAAACCTGGCAGAACCTTGCGCCAGGTTGCGGGGACCTTCCAGATTGACCTTCCTCACTGTGAAGGCCTCCTTTTCACAGGCATCCACGTCCGTAAAAGCTGCGCAGTTGAGAACAATATCCGGAGAAATCTTTTGCAGATTTTCTATAACCACGTCCCAGCTCACGATATTTAGTTCATTTTTTTTTGGCGCTATGACTTCGTAATCCTCACTCAGCAATTCCTTGCAATCGCTCCCTAACATACCCGTGCTGCCTAGAAGTAGAATCTTCATTCTCAACTCGCTCCTATGAAATCCTGTTTCATTGAACCACTTTTATCACATAAGCCAGAAAAAGTCAGCAAAATCTCTGCCTTACCTCACCAAATTTCTCCGAGAAACTGGAAAAATCTGCCCCATCTAAGTATTTTCTTTTCCTAGTGATCTGAGGGGGAATCGGGAAATGGCACCTTTTGGATTTGAGCCCTTTTAGGGGCACTTTGGCTCCATGAACGGCTCAAGCATCATTTCAGATTGGTCACCTCGGGGTTTTTGTATATTTGGGTATTAAAAACTTGCTAAATTTTTGGTTTTAATGTTAGATTCAGCAGTCACCTCTAAAAATACTCCCGCTCTTATAAAATACGGCATTGCTATGAAAAAACGACTCAGGGTGATAATATTTGCGCTTGAGATCTCTTTTTTATCCGTCTGTATTCAATTCATAGCACCACCCATCTCTGAGACCCGTAATCAAACCTCCAAACCGATCCCTGTAAATCACAAAATCATTAAGGGAATTGAGCTTTTATATGACTCGAAATTTAATGAGGCTGAAATTCTCTTTCAAAAAGTCATTGCAGAGGAACCCGAAGACCCTGCAGGGTATTTCTACTTGGCTATGGTCACATGGTCCAGGTTGGCCTCCGGTTTCTGGACTCCTGAGATGGTTGATCAGTATGGCGACCGTATTGACGAGGCCATATTCATTGCCAAGAAGCAAATTGAAGAAGAGAAAGCAGACAGCTTTACATATTTCTATTTGGGCGGAGCCCTGGGATTCAAGGGCCGGTTTAAGCTGATGCAGCAGAAATGGCTCTCCTCATTCTTCTTGGCTCTGGAGGCCATTGAAGCACTTGAGACTTGCAAAAAAATGGATCCCAACAATAAGGATGTCCTGCTTGGCCTCGGGATATTTGATTATTATACAGCCCGGCTCTCAGGCGTCCTCAAATTCCTTTCTTACCTTTTGGTCCACGAAGGAAACAAAGAGGAAGGCCTGAGAAAACTACATATTGCAGCTGATGAGGCACTCTACTCCTCTACAGAAGCAAAAAGCCTGCTTCTCCATATCTATCTTTTTTTGGAGAAGACTCACTATCCAAAGGCCCTTGTTCTGGCCCAGGAACTTGCAGAGAGATTTGACCAGGCGCCCCGCAATAAATACCTGCAAGGTGTGGCGTATATTAGGCTGGGCGATGAAAAAAAATACAGGGAAGTTGTTGAATATTTACGAAAAAGAGCCTCTCACAAGAATTCTAAAGAGAAGGCCTTTGTCTGGGGCAGACGCGTCCATTATCTGGAAGCCAGTCATTGCCTTGTTCGGCTCCAAGCTGAGAAGGCGAGATCCAAACTCGATATCATTTTATCTCAACCAGATCCCGAATTGGATCCACTCATGCTCGCCTGGCCCCTGTTAAAAAAGGGGATGAGTTATGATATGGAAGCCAATAGGGAACAGGCTATAAAATATTACAAAAAGGTACTAGAATTGAAAAACGGGGCTGGTGCGCAATTTCTGGCCCAGAGGTATCTGGATGAGCCTGCACAAAGGGGAGACCCTTTTCTTGCGTATTGAAAAGATGAGGAAGAGCCTTCTGGCCGTTTCGGTCTGTTTATCTGTTTTCCTGCTCAGCAGCTGCATGCGGGTTGCCCTGCGCGTGTCTCCTTCTCTCTTCCCCAATTTCACCACTTCCATTTTTGAAGAGTGTGATATTGAATTGGCCAGGAACGCCATCCCTGCCAATTTGAAACTGCTGGAAGGGCTTCTCAAGAACGATCCGGAGAACAAACAGATCCTAACCACCCTTTCCATGGGTTTTGGGGGTTATAGCATGCTATTTGTGGAGGCGGATGAGCCGGAGAGGGCCTCAAGATTGTACCTTCGCGCCAGAGATTATGGGATACGGGCCCTAGGCAACAAGGGTGTTAGACTAAGAAATGCAAAGGAGAGGAAAGAGGACCTGGAAAGTCTATTGCAACCTTTGGGTAAGGAAGAGTTGCAACCCCTGTTTTGGATCACCGTATCCTGGAATGCCTGGATCAATCTGAACCTGGATAAACCGACTGCCCTCGCTCAACTGCGTGTTTCCCAGGCCCTCCTTGAAAGAGTAATGGAGATTGACGCCAGTTATTTTCAAGGCTTACCACATGTTCTCATGGGGGTTAGCCTTTCGGCCCGCCCTCCCATGCTTGGCGGAAACGTTAAACAGGCCAAGGAGCATTTTGATAAAGCACTGCAACTTAGTCAGAGGAAATTTTTTCTGGCGCAGTATTATTTTGCCAGATATTATGCGGTACGTGTCCAAGATAAGGCGCTCTTTTTGAGATTGACCGGAGAAATTGAGAAGATGAATCCGCGCGACTTGAGGGATGTCTGCCTGATTAATTCGGTCATGCAGCGTAAAGCAATAGAACTCAGGGATATGGTGGATGAATTCTTCCTCTAGCGTTCCGATCAAGCCATTCAAAACCGCCAACATTGCCACAAGCTACACACCCATTCTTGAGGAGGTCGTTTTGTCGAAAAAAGCATGGTTAATCCTCTTTATCCTGTTGAACCTATTTTTGGTTGAATTCATCCTTTTGCCTCACCTCTGTCATTCCAAAAATTTCTTCATAAAATTTGCAACCATTGCCCCGGAGGGATCTACCTGGTTAAAACATCTGAGAGGCCTTGATAAGAACCTAAGGGCAAAAAGTGGAGGGCAAATAGGGTTCAGGATATATGCTGGCGGAATCGCGGGTGACGAGTTGGATGTGCTGAGAAAAATCAGAATCGGACAGATCCATTGTGCTGCTTTCTCAGGTGTGGGTTTGGCCCAAATACTCCCCATGGTGAGGATCTTGGACCTACCCTTCCTATTCCGCAACTATGAGGAGGTGGATCTGGTTAACAGGGAGCTCCAAGGTTTTTTTTCTGAGCAATTCCGAAAGAAGGGCTTCGAGTTCGTTGCATGGGCAGAAGTGGGAAATGTGTATCTTTTTTCCAAAAAGGTGATACGAAAAGTGCCCGATATGCGGGGCCTAAAAATATGGACATGGTATGGTGATCCCATATCCAAGGAATTCTTTTCCCTCATGGGAACGAATCCCATCCCCCTCACCATCACGGATGTGACCACCGCCCTTAACACGGGTATGATAGACACCTTTTATGCCCCCCCCTTGGGGGCCCTTGCCCTTCAGTGGTATACCTATGTGAAATATATGAATTCACTGCCCCTGGCCCACGCCACGAGCGCCGTGCTCATATCATCTAAATACTATCAGAAAATCCCTCCCAATCTGTCCAAAATGCTTAATGATGAGTTTCAAAAGGCCATGGCTGATCTTACATTAGACCTGAGAAGACAGACCGAGGAATCCATCAAGCTGATTGAGAAGAGCGGGGTGGAAATTATTCCATTGCCCCCAAAAGCTGACCTCCAGAGCTTCTATGACACGCATAACCGGGTAGCGCAGAGACTGGCCGGAGAGATCTACCCTAAAGAGCTTTTGGGTCAAGTGTATGACATACTGAAAAAGAATCGCTAGCCCGAAGTTCTTTTGACTTGCCCCACCCTATACTTGCTCTACAAAAGATCATTTTCATAAGCGATTTAGCGCATATCAGATGCGAAAATGGTATGACAGATGAATATCTTGAAGCACATTGATAGAGGCCTTGGCCGGTTAGAGGGATGGTTAATCGTCCTTTTCCTATGGGTTATGGTCCTCATATCGTTTCTACAGATCATTCTGAGAACCCTCTATACCCACGCCCACATCCAATGGGCCAATTATATCTTAGGTCAAGTGGACTGGGCTGAGCCATGTGCCAGACTCCTGGTCTTATGGCTAACCTTTTTGGGGGCCTCCCTCATCACCGGGGAAAATAAACATATCAAGATCGATCTCATGTCTGCCTTACTTCCCCAACGATGGCAGCCTTTCCGCGAACTGGTCCTATCTCTTGCCTGTGTATTGATCTCCGCCCTTATGTTTAAGGCCTCTCTGGATTATGTGAGGATTGAGATGAGTTTCGGTGCCCACTTGTTCCTCATAATACCAACTTGGGTAGGCCAATTGATTATTCCGGCAGGGTTCTTGTTTATCCTTTTCCGATTTTCTCTTAGGGGCTTAGAGCAGGTGATGGCCATTTTTAGGGGGGCAAAAACATGATTGTCATCATGGTCATTCTGCTCATCCTCCTGATCATTCTGGGACTCCCCATCTTTGCAGGGATTATGGCAGCAGCCATGTTGGGGCTATATGTTAGTGGCGTGGAGTTTTCAGCCATTCCCATAGAGATCTTCCGACTCGCCAACGCCCCGGTGCTCCTGGCCATTCCCCTCTTCACTTTTGCTGGCTATCTACTGAGCGAAGGGGGGACCTCCAAACGTCTGGTCCGGTTCTCAAGGAGTCTCTTTGGATGGGTTCCGGGTGGCTTGGGCGTGGTGGCCCTCGTTTCCTGTTCCTTTTTTACGGCCATAACGGGCGCCACAGGGATTACCATCATCGCCCTAGGAGGACTGCTTCTGCCCGCCCTGCTGGCAGAGAAATACAAGGAGAATTTCTCCCTTGGACTGATGACCACTTCCGGCAGCCTTGGGCTTCACTTTCCGCCGAGCCTTCCCATTATCCTCTATGGATTTGTCTCCGGAGTCAGCATTGAGAAACTCTTTGTGGCTGGCGTGATACCAGGTGCCCTGATGGTGGGGATACTATGTCTCTTCTCTGTCTTTATGGGGAAGAAATGGAGACTGGAGAGACCCCCGTTTTCAGCGTCTGAATTCATATTAGCCCTTAAAGATGGGGCCTGGGAACTGCCTATCCCTTTATTGATCATCTTAGGCATCTATTCTGGTTTCTGTACGGCCACAGAAGCGGCAGTGCTTACGGTTGTCTATGTCCTCTTAATAAAGACCATTGTGTTCCGTGAGCTGAGCCTGGTCAAGGATATCCCGAGGGTCATGAAGGAAAGTGTGAAAATGGTGGGCGGGATCATGATTATCCTAGGGGCTGCTCTTGGGTTTACCAATTATTTGGTTGACGCCTTTATTCCCATGAAGATCCTCCGGGTCCTGGAAGGGATGGTCCAAAGCAAAATAGGATTCCTGCTGATCCTGAATTTCTTCCTAATTCTGGTAGGTTGTACGATGGATATATTTAGTGCCATTCTCATTGTGGTTCCCCTAATCATACCACTGGCCAACCGGTTTGGGATCGATCCTATTCACTTGGGCATCATATTCCTTGCAAATCTGGGTATCGGCTATAACACCCCCCCTGTTGGCCTGAACCTATTCATCGCCAGTTCCCGATTTGATCGTTCCATTGTTCAGCTTTATAAAGCGACCCTACCCTTCCTTTTATTGCTCCTTTTTACCCTGCTTCTGATAACCTATTGGCCTGCCTTGAGTCTTTTTTTGCCAGGCCTACTTAAAGGTTAGCTCTTGAAAATCTACTAAAAAGATTTATTATATGCTCTGAGCTATTATATTGGTGAGAATTCGGTCAAAGACTCGCCTAAAAGGAGAATTGGAATGCCCATTTACGAGTACAGATGCAACACGTGTGGATGTGTTTTTGAAGAGCTTGTCCTTAGTTCGGATTGCGTGGATGAATTCAATTGCCCCACTTGTGGTGATGAAGACATATGCAGGCTTTTGTCCTCCTTTTCATGCGGACAGTCCTCTGGCCCTGGAGACCTGTCCTCTTCATGCGGCCCATCCTCCGGCGGTTTCTCCTGAGCTTCATAGCCTCACAGCCGTGTGCTGTATCATGGAAAGTAAGTTTTGACTTTAACGTCAAACAGAAATAGAAGAACGAGATAGGGAAAGAGGAAAGAAATGAGTATTTGGTGGTTTCTGTTGTTTATTGTTATCTGGATCTTACTTCAGGCATATGTCTTGCCCAAATTAGGGATTTCCACCTGAATGAGACAGAGTTGCCAGTTGGGCGATAAAGAAGAATCAAGCTAAACACATTTTCAACCCGATGCCAGGACCCTTCTTGGCCAAAGCACAGTATCCTTCCTTATGTCAACCACGCCCTTATAATTTATTCTCACATCGGGAAGAAAGTCATTGGGCAAAAACAGAAGCGTAAACAGGGGAGTCTCAAATGGATAACCTCGCTTGGATAAGAATGCCTGCAACTCCCTGTCTTTCTCTGCCAGTCTTTGCATCGGTTCATCTGACATGATCCCGCCAAGTGGAAGGGGAAACTCGTACGCAATCTTGCCGTTCTCAAATGCTACGATGCCTCCCCCCAGTTCGAGCACCCTGTTCACAGCACTACGCATAGCCTCTGGGTCGCGCCCTAAGACCAAGATCTCGACGGCCGTGTTGAATGAAGAGGCCATACCCTCAATGGCATCACCAAAGCCTTGCAAAATTCCATTCGTGACCCACGATCCATCTCGGCTCATTAGGGCTGAGAAACAAAATCCACGCCTCTCATCCAAAGTCAGGAATCCATCCTCCATGTCAAACTCTACCCACGCGTTTTGGGTAATCACAGGGCTGATGAGTTTGATGGTGGGAAAGCGTATGCGCTTCCTATGAGATGGTATCTGGAAAAAGTGGCTCTCTGCCTTCCATTTCCGTCTAGAAAAAGAAGACCTTGGAAAGAAGCTTTCCCAATTGAGCTGAGGAAAAGGCTCAACGAGCTTTCCATTTTCTGCCATGATTCGGCCTCTGGATATGACCAACTCAGGGGTAGGCTGGTGCAAGTCTCTCAAGAGCAGAATATCCGCATAACGACCGGGCGCGATCCCCCCGATTTCGTGGTCCAGACCAAAGTATACCGCGGGGTTGATGGTTGACATTCTGTAGACAGATATGGGCTCTATCCCCTCCCTGATAGCAATCCTTATGAGATTATCGTTGATACCAAATCGCTCGTAATAATCCGGCTCTGAGCTGTCCGTGGTTAACATGATTCGATCGGTAAGTACTTCGCTTTTTGCAACGGTCTTAATAAGCTTGCCTAAATCCTGCCTGAGCGAACTTTCCCTTATCATGACGTAGAGGCCCAGTCTGAGCCTGTCCAAGACCTCTTCACCTGTTATGCTCTCATGACAGGATTCCACGCCAACCCTGGAGATGACGTTTAAGTCGTCATACCTGGCTCCAGCGGTATGCCCATCTACCCTTTTCTTGAGCCCTTTTGTGCGCCTGATGAGCTCCCTATACTTTGGATTTCCCTTCACCAACTCTGGCCATCTTGTGATCTCTCCAAGACTCTGCACTTCAGGATTTTTCAGAAGTCTCTCCAAATTTTCCACGGCGTAAAATTCATCTTCTCTCTCCATGGGCGTTTGCGGCGCTGCCCTACAGGTCCAGAAAAATTTGACAGGCATGTGTGAAAGGAGATGCATAAATACTTCAAATAGATCTGTACCCATCAAAAGGTGAAAGACAAGACTGTCACCAACGACAGTTGTGGTTCCCAGACGGCAAGCCTCCTCACCAAATGATATGGGATTGTAGATATTCCATGGGTGAAAGTGGGGATCCACATAACCGGGGACAATAAGTCTGTTTTCCGCATCCAGAATTATGGTATCGTCTCCCACCATGTCTGAACGGGGCCCCACATACCAGATCCTCTCTCCATTTATGACCACGTTCATCTTCAGTAATTCACCGGAATACACGTTGAGCACTGTGCCGTTCTTTAGGAAAATATCCGCTTGCCTTGTTGCTAATTCCGCGGGTTCTTTCTCTGAATTGCCTTTCATCTTATGAAACCTTTTCGGAATATAACCTTAATCGGATAGGATCCCATCCGCGACCAAATCCCCTGATGAATCTATTGTTCTCCATTTAAGCCTTGTGAAGGCGGCAGGAGAATCCTCTCAGATTAACGCTGCCAAGTGTGGGTTCATAAGGTGGGTCATTCTTCGTTAACAGGTTAATGTTCGAGGCGTTCCAATCATAAAGGGAGACAGCATCTTTTTCAGGAAACCACCATGCATGTTCAGCCAAGACAACGCTTGGATTTATGCCCGAATTCAGCCTCACCTTAAACTTTGCCCTCCCCTGTTGGTTTTCTACCCAGATCCATCCACCCTCCCCTACACCGATGTTTTTGGCCGTGTCAGGATGTAGATTTACCGTTGGCTCCGGGTGTCTCTTTCGCAGAGAGGGAAGATTTCTGTTCATGGAGTGAAAAAAGACTGAAATTTTGGCGGAGGTGAGTATCATGTCCCATTTTTCTTCTGAGTCATCATTCAGTGAAGAAAAAACAGGTAAAGGGGGATATCCGTTTTTTTCCATCCATGAAGAGTAGAGCTCTACCTTTCCTGATGGGGTGCGGAATCCTTTCTCCTTAAACTTCTCATAGGTCTTGTTCTCTTCCATCATCCCTTTTTTTTTCAACGCCTGGAAATTCATCCCAGAGGGCTCGAGAATGTGATTGATGCACGCCTCTTCATCCTTCCAAAAGGGATCCTCCAGACCCAATCTCATGGCCAATTCATTGAGGATTCTCACATCCGATAGACATTTACCAGGCGGTTCCACGATTTTGGGTCTTGCCAGAATCTTTCCCCAAGGCTGACCATAAAAACCCAGGTCACTAAATTCAAAATGGGTTGCCACAGGCAACACCATATCTGCCATTTGTGCCGTAGGTGTCATAAACAATTCTGCCACCACCAGAAAGTTGACCTTTGCAAGGGCCTTGAAGGTCTCCTCAGCATTTGGACACCCCATCAAGGGATTCGTTCCTTGAACATAGGCAAACTCTATCTTATAGGGATCTTCATGAAGCATAGCCTTTATGGCAAGATGATAGGGTGTGAAGCCAAGCATGGAGGAAAGCTTATGACTGGCCCCAATCATTTTATGGCTGATCTCCCTATACTTATTCGTGAGCATAAATTCGGTTGGTCTCACTGCCCTCGGTGTGGAGGCCTTAATATTTCCTCCCGGTCTATCCAAGTTCCCGCTCAACGCCATGAGTATGAGTAAGCCCCGAGCTGTTTGAACGTTGTTAATGGTATGATCAATGGCATTTCCCCAGAGGATGCACGCGGAGCCCGCATTGGCATACAATCTGCTCGTCTTCTTAATGTCTTCCTGGGAAATCCATGTTTCCTTCTCAATATGGCTCAGCGAATATGACTTGACGTGATCCCTCAACGCATCAAAGCCCACGGTCCACATTTCAACAAATTCACGATCATACAATTCCTCCTCTATGATCACTTTGATCAAGCCTAATGCAAGAAGTAGATCTCTACCTGGTTTGATTTTCATGTGTATCTCTGATCTGGAGGCCAAATTGCTTTGGCGCGGATCGATTAAGACATACCTGGACCCTCTCCGAACGGTTAGGCCAACCTCGGGAGCCAGGACACCATCAGCACTTGTGGCAAGATGGTTGGCGCCCCATACAAGAATCAGTTCTGGGGGATGTTTAAGATCAGGGTGAGGATAAAATCCGTTTGTCAGAATTGAAGCGCCCAGCCTTGGCGCGAAACAGACGGTGCCAGTGGCCGCCACATTAGGGCTACCAAAGCTATGGGCGAACCGATATAGAAGCATATTTTCCAGCCCCCTCGGAGTCCCCTGCATAAATAGGGCCTTTTCGGGCGCTGATCTGCTTTTGCATGCTAATAGTCTTTCCGTGATCGTTTCAAAGGCCTCATCCCAAGAAATCCTTTTCCATTGGTTTTCGCCTTTTCTTCCGACTCTCTTTTGGGGGTATTTCAGTCGATCCGGATGATAGAGGCGTTCCCCATGGGCGAGGCCCTTGGCACAGACATAGCCTCTTGTAAAGGAATCTGGGTCTCCCTTGATTTTAGTTACTCTCCCCTCATCGATATGGACCAATAAACCACATCCACCATGATCCATACGTCCGCAAGAGGCCTTTGCAATTCGTTCCATCTCCCATCTCCCTCAACAAAAAGAACCATCTAGAGATGGATCTGCTCCAAATCCCCCTGTCCCTCTCCCAAAAGTCCACCCCCCTTGAGAGGCAGTGTTGTAATTCGTCATCCCGGCCAAATCCCGCGGAGCGGGATGCGAGCCGGGATCCAGAATGAATTGTTTTTCAAACAGTTACCTGGATTACGGGTCTCGCCCCGAGTCTTTGGGATCGCCCGGAATGACAGTTTCTTGGAATTGCCACACAGTCTCTCAATGGACCGGGAGCTGTCGAACAGGCTCTTGATCCCCCTTCCTTAAAGGGGGTTTTCACTAGGTAATTAAAATAACGCCTATGAAATAAGGTTCATATTCTTCCGGAAAATCTTGAAGCATGGCACAAGGTCCAAGCATATGGTATTCCCATCCCAATTGGGCAGCCAGTTTCAGAAAATCAATACAAAAGAATTGTTCCACACTGGGCTTCGCCTTAAAGGGGAAGCGGCATATGCCAACCTTCATTTCCTGACAATCCCTGAATTGCTCGCAATGCTCATAAAGACAAGGACCGAAGTGACAATTGATGGCAAAATAATGCCCATCATAGAAGGCATCCCTTTCTATTAAGTCCCCCATGCCGTAGACATACCGCAATACCGACCCTGAAGCATGATAGTATTCCTTGCTTTTCAATGCCGCAATCTGGGAGGGACCTGTAAAGATTCCGATTCCTTCCTTAGGAAGGTTTACCCTGTAGACGATGGCCCATTCATAGGCGTCCAAAAATTCCTTGGCTTTTTGAAAGTCGCTGGTCACATGCGGGGGACAGCTCCCGCTCCGACCATAGGCGGGGCATTTGGGGAAGTAGCATTTCAAAAGAACGCGTGGGTCCTGGGGAATGTTTTTGGCTGGCACCACCTTGGCTTCATTGGCCCCCTCATCAAGTAGCTTTTGAACATACTTATTGAGATGTTCTTCCAATTCTTCTTGGCTGCAGGGTATTTTCGCAGAAACAATACGGGGGAATTTTGTTTCATCCGGCATTCCCGGTTTAGGAGGCGGATTGTCAAACATCTTTTCTAGCAAGTCCTTGCGATCTGCTTCCATATGATTCTCCTCGCCTTTGTTACTCGCCTCTGCCCTCTTCACTCTCCTTCAGGGCTTGCTCAAATTCTTCGAAAAACGCGTCCTTTTGCTTCCAATCTGGGCCGAAAATTCTGTTAAAAGAAGCCCCAAGTCGATCAAAGAGCTTTTTCCACACGGGCTTTCCACCCCCAAGAACCACGTCAGCCAAGAAATCCTCCAGCTCAGGCATCTTTTCCTTGGGCAGGAAAGAAACGGCCCCAAGTTTTATGGATTTCTTTAGGGCCTCTGGTGTGAGGGCATGGGCCGTGAGCATAACGGTTGGGAAGCCCCTTTCTACTGAGGTCTTCAGGAGTTCAAAACCTTCAACACCCATGATGTCCAAGATGACAATATCATACGTATAACTTAAAAGATATTGAATCGCCGTATCATAGTCCTGTGCCGTCCGAACCGTGCACATATCCAGTACTTCCTTCACGGTATCGACGATGTCTAATTCGTCATCCACCACCAAGATCACCTTATCTTTCAAAAGGTCTTCTGAGTTCATAGTTACCCCACACCTTTCGTTGAAATGATCTGTTGAACAAAAATTTCTGGATTTCTTTGTTATTCCCCTTTGTACTCAGGTTTTCTCTTCTCCAAAAACGCGGTCAGACCTTCTTTACTATCTTTGGATGCGAAACAGGCTCCCAAGCACAAACCTTCAATCCTCAGTCCGGCGGCCAGGTCAACCTCAAGGCCTTCATTGATGGCCCTGAGCGCATACTTCATGGCGATAGGGCTCTTTTCACAAAGCGTTTTCGCCCACGCACGGCATTCATCCATTAAACGAGGCGCAGGGACAACCTTGTTGACCAATCCTATCCGATAAGCCTCCTCTGCATCTATGATCTTGCCCGTCAAAATCAACTCTGCTGCCCTGGCCTTACCCACTAGTCTTGGGAGTCTTTGCGTGCCTCCGGCCCCGGGGATAATTCCCAAATTGATCTCCGGCTGACACATCTTGGCCTTCTCTGATGCGACCCGCAAAGTACAAGCGAGGGCAATTTCGCATCCCACACCATAGGCGTAGCCATTGATGCCCGCGATGGAAGGAATGGCCATGCCATGCATCCGGTTGAGCAAGCTCTGTCTTATTAAAGAGGTTTCAATGCTGTTTAGGGGTGTCCTTCGGCTCAGTTCCTTGATATCAGAACCGGATAGGAATGATTTCTCTCCGGCTCCCGTGAGGATGAGACATCGAATATCTTTATCTTGCTCGGTTTCATCCAAAGCCTTCTCCAAGCCATCCACCATGGCGGTATTCAGGGCATTATGCACATCGGGCCGATTGAAGGTCACCGTGGCAAACCCCTGGTGCTTTTTAAAAACAATTTCCTGAGCGGACATTACTCACTTCCCTTCTTGACTATAATCATAGAATCCCCTGCCCGTCTCACGACCAACCAAGCCGGCCCGAACCAAATTCTTCACCCACACGGGCAAACGAAACCTTTCACCCAGCTGCTCAGCCATATATTCCGTCACATGGAGAAATAGCGGAATCCCATTTAGAAAGTCAAAGAGTTCAAAGGGTCCCATGGGGTGACCCAGACCCAACCTGGCCCCCGTATCCACATCCTCAACAGAGCCTACCCCCTCTTCTACGATCCTTGCGGCCTCACAGGACAAGGCATTCAGCAGCCGATTCACAATAAACGCAGGGCTGTCAGCGGAAACAATGGGGGTCTTTCCCATGAGCCTGGCCAGGTCTTTGACCTGTTCAACGGTCTCATCCGATGTCAGTGTCCCACGGACCACCTCCACAAGCCTCATAATGGGCACTGGGTTGAAGAAATGCATTCCAGCTACTCGTTCCGGTCTCTTGGTCACAGACGCGATCTCTGAAACGGAAAGAGAGGACGTATTGGTCAAAATCAAGGCCTCCTCTGACGCGACTTGTTTGTCAAACGTCTTGAACATCTCTTTTTTGAGATCCATATCTTCAAACACGGCCTCAACGAGCACGTCGGCATCGCCTATGTTGTCAAGATCTGTTGAGAACGCCATTCTCGAAAGGATGGCGTCCCTTTTTTCCGCCTCAATCTTTCCCTTGGAGACCAATGCTTCAAGATTTTTCTCCACAACCTTTAATCCTTTTTCAATGATCTTTTTATTCGTATCTATACCATGCACACTGAACCCAGATTGAGAAAAGGCCTGCGCTATGCTCATTCCCACCTTGCCCACACCGACCACCTTCAGATTGATCTCCTTTGAAATTTTCATCATCCACCCCTCCTTATCGAATATTCATTATCCATTTTTCCCCCTCTTTCAGTCCACCGGCCCGCTTCGCTCGAGCCCTGCTTTCAGCGGGGCGAACTAGGGGGTTTATTTCGTTATCGGTTTGCTTTCCTATAGCCCAAAGCGTCGGTGGCAATGATCATTTTTAGGATATTGGCTGACCCTTCCAATATCTGGTTCAGTTTGGCATCCCTCAGCAACCTTTCCACGGGATATTCGGTCGAATATCCATATGCCCCAAGTATCCTGAGGGCGCTATCCGAAACCCTTGAGGCCACATCACTGGCGTAGTATTTGGCCATGCATGTCTCCAGGGTATTGTGTTTGTTTCCCGCATCCTTTTGCATGGCACATCGGTAGGTGAGCAGTCGAGCCGCCTCTGTTTCCACGATCATACGGCCTAACTCCTCCTGAACCATCTGGAATTTCCCAATGGGTCTTCCAAATTGCTCCCGCTGGTTTGCATACTTGAGCGACTCATCGATTAGACCTTGGCTCATACCCAGGGCACCGGCGGCAGCTGTCAACCGGGTGTTGTCCAGCCCGCCCATGGCATACTCGAAACCCCTTCCCTCTTCCCCCAGCAGATTTCCCAAAGGCACTTCGACATCATCAATGAATATTTCTCCTGTGGGGCAAGCGCGCCATCCCAGTTTATCTGCAGTGGAGCCGATGGTAATCCCATCAGAGTGCATATCCACAATGAAAGCGCTCATCCCCTTGTGCTTTTTGGAAGCGTCTGTGTATGCATAGATAATTCCCACATCAGCCACTTGGGCATAGGTGATCCAGGTCTTTGAACCGTTTAGAATATATTTGTCTCCTTTTTTTATTGCCTTGGTTCTCATGGCGGCCACGTCAGTGCCCGCGTTTGGTTCGGTAATCCCGATACAACCCAAATACTCAGCGCTGATCAATTTAGGCACATATTTCTTTTTCTGCTCCTCTGTACCGAATTGAAAGATCTCTCTGGCCGTGCCCATGGTCTGCATATTAAAGGCGGCCCGCAGAGAGCCGCCTGTCTTGGCGATTTCTTCGGTAACCACAGTATGGGCCAGAAAGCCCAGATTCGACCCGCCATACGCTTCAGGGATGGGGCAGCCAAAAAAGCCGAGTTCACCCATCTTTTTTACCAGATCTCCCTGAAACACATGGTTCTTATCATCATCAGCCATCCGAGGCAGAATCTCTTTTTGGGCAAACTTGCGCGCTGTATCCTGAATGGCCTTAATCTCTTCGCTCAACTCAAAATCCATCTCTACGACCTTCTCCTAACATAACTCAAAAGTTCTTTAGGCACTTTAGATCACTTTAGACACTTATAATGGGATATTCCCATGTTTTTTCTCTGGCCTTGTCTTCCGCTTTCCCTTGACTAGCATGAGCGATTTTATCAAAACTGGCCTGGTGTCCCTGGGTTCAATGATGTCGTTGATATGCCTCAATGATGCTGCCCT
>JASFIT010000028.1:0-19761 GCA_050122535.1 Desulfobacteraceae bacterium
AATATCAGGTTAATGCGAGGATAAACCTAATATTGAGAGAGGGTCAAAAGGTGGGATCTGAGGTTGGATTTTCTACTCTTAAGGCCAAGTTTCTTTCTGAGGTTTTGTCGGTGGAAATCAATGGCCGCCTTTGATGTATTCAACAGTTGGGCTATCTCTTTGCTTGTCTTTCCTTCCTTAATAAGATTGGCGATCTGAAGTTCTGCGGGCGTAAGGATTTTGAATTTAGTAGAGGATAATCTCTTTAAGAACGGAGAAATAATTTCGTTAAGGTTTGACTCCAGGTTATCTATTAAAGCCAACTGATTTTCACTGTCTGACAGTTTTTTTAACTTTTCTAGATATGGAAAAACCAGGCGCTTCACGTTGATCAGAACCTTTTCTCCAAGCTCTTTTTTATTTTCCTCCGTTTTTTTCAGTAAGACTTCCAAGGCGATATTTGCTTTCTCAAGTTCTACGGTTTTTAGCCTTAAAGCTTTTTCTTTGGATCTTAGTGCTTGTTCGGCCAACTTCCGTTCCCTCTCTTCCTCCAGACTGTGTAACGCAAAGGCAATATTACCGGCTATCTCTTGAAACATAAATTGCTCCTCTTTGTCTGCGACGAAATCTCTGGGAACAGAAGCAGAAAATAGCCCATAAACCTTTCCAGAATACTCCAGTCTTTTAGTCATTGCACCACGGCCACGGTACATATTTGAGAGAGGACAGTCTTGGCAAGAGGAGACCGGGTTTTGGGTTACTAAGATATCTGACTGCCTAAGTGCTTTTCGAGCACGATCAGTCCATTTACCACTTTCTAACTGTCTTAGCATTGGCATAAATTTATCTCCTAATCCGGCTTCAACGCAGTCCAAAAGTTCGCTCGACTCATTTATGAGAGCAATCCATGAGTTGTAGTAGCCACGAGTGCCGACAAGCTTGTCGCAAAGGCAATTAAGAAGTCTTTTACGGTTTCTTTCTTTTAGAATGAGTTCGTTGACCTCGCAAATGGCATACAGAACGGCGTTTAAATGCATTATCCTTTCTGCAGCTTCCACCCGCTTAGAAACTTCTCTTTCTAACTCTTTGACCCGTTGTTTCAATTCTTCATAGTTCATATTCTTAGGCATTTAAAGAACCCTACAGTTTGCTTTATGACAGAAAAGGCCCAGCTAAACCAAATGATGTGACCCTGACGATGTCTCACTTGGTAGTTCGGCAATCTCTTACAAATGGAGAAGCGTCTGAAGTTACGGTGAACAGAAAAGGGGATGATCTGCAGTTTCTACATGGGCTTCTAAATGGGAATAGCTTTTTGAGATGAAAACTTAGACTCCAAACAGAATAACGTCACGTCCGGAGGCAAACTGGCACATTTTGAGGGGACTCTCCGTTGCTCAACCTCCAGAATAGAGTATAATTGAAGGATGAAAAAACGCTTATTCGATGAAATAATAAAAAGCTCTTTGAGTCAAGAAAAATCGACTGTCTGAATAGTTTCAGAATCGTCCATTTTAAGCTAAAAAAGCGGAAGGCACTTTTACAAGATATTGGGGTTGGTTGATGCAGACGAAAATTCAAGTATTCTTGCCATATTGTGGAATTGGGCTGAATCAGGATTCATTGCAGTATTCATCTGCTAATCAACACCTCTACGGCACGCAAAACCTAAAAATGGCAATCACTAAATGTCAGATTTGACTGTTGCTCTTTCACATAAATCACCTTCCAACTCTCCTAATATTTATTACACGATACAAATGTTATTGTTCATTCCTTTGTACCGTTGGTTTATGGGAAGAGCGTTAATATCAATAAAAAACTAAAGGCTACACCTTACCATCCTCTGCCATCTCGACACACTTATTCATCGCATATTTCAAGTAAACATCGCAGGTGCTTTTCCAACCCTTTTCCTGGATCCATCTTGCGACATCTTCAGAATTGCTCCATTCGCATTTGGAGAGTGTCTTACAATTCGTGCTTCCAAATTCTTGGAGAAAGTTTCGATAAAGCTCTCCAACCGCCTGTATAGCCTTGTTTCTATCCCCTTCATGTTCTTCCGGGACCCCTTCCTTACCTTGGCCGTATCGTAATCCAATCGCGATACTACTACCAATCAAAAGACCGCACACAGTTTGCCCAGATAAGATGGCTCCCATATATCCCCCAGTGGCCCAGGAATATTCTTTGACGGACAAGTCCCACACTGATTGCAAACCTTGCAAGCTGGCTTCAGCTCAGCTATAGCGATGCATCCTCTTATATGCCTTGGTCAAAACATCCTCAAGAAAGCCTTGATTCTTCATCATCTCGCCCCCCCCTTTCAGCTAAAGATTTCGATCTAGAGCCTTGCTCAGAGCTCAAACTTCATTTTTCTTGGAATTCTGATGGAATGGATTATGCCTGATGATTTGAAGGATTTCAAATAGAGTGCTGAAGTTTTTTGGCCCCCTAAAGTTCCAAAATCATGGGGTTGCAATTGAAAGCTATCGAAAGGGCGGATTGTGGGCTACCCAAATTACTCTTTACTTTTTGGCGGGTCAAGATTTTACAGGATACTTGATAATGTGCACTTCGGCCAAATTGCACAATAAATCCGCCAATCGAAACCCCACAGCTGAGGAATGCTTGACCCCAAGACGGCGATAAGAAAGCGGGCCGGTCCCCGGAATACTTAGACTATTTCTGTGACCCTAAACTTAATCTTCTATTCTCTCTAATTTGAAAATTACAGGCCTTAAGCCATCGGTACAGCACGAAATCGCGATGCCCTTTTCCTTCA
Source organism: Desulfobacteraceae bacterium (assembly GCA_050122535.1). GTDB lineage: Bacteria > Desulfobacterota > DSM-4660 > Desulfatiglandales > HGW-15 > JASFEQ01. The sequence goes on from JASFIT010000028.1 coordinate 2,765, forward strand.
TCCACGGATAATATCCTCCGTAGAGGATATGCACTAGGTCTCTTTGTATGTCAGCGAACGCCCAGTTACAGAACCCGGGTGGACAGTTATGACTGTCAACCACGAATTCCTGTCCTACGTCAAACCGGTCGCATTCTGGAGTAAGCCTGTTCTCATCAAAAACAGCTGGAGGATTCTCACCATATAGATCCTTATTGTTTACCTTCTTTACCACCGTAATTCTTACCTTGGCCATTTAAACCTCCTATTGAGGCTGTCGGAAAACGCCCATCTGCCGTGCGGCAGGCTCACGGCCCTGAGCAAAGCCGAAGGGCTGCGTTACCCTCATCCCCCGCCCTGTTAAATTCTCGCTATGCGAGACGGCGAAGCCGATTTAACAGGGCAAGTCACTGCGGCGTACTTCTATGTACGCCTCATTCCTCGGGATTTCGGAAGCCTTGCATATGGGCATTTTCCATCAGCCTCCCAGAAACTGGATTTTCGACAGTTTCATTATCAATTTTTCAGCAAGGGTTATGGTTCGTTTCCCCAGATGCTGATCCCGATGACACAGTTTGCGGGAAAGCCCCCCAGGTTGTGGGTAAGGCCGAGTCGTGGATTTTTTATCTGCCGCTCCCCACACTTCCCCTGGAGTTGCTTGTATACCTCGTAAACCATCCTTATCCCAGAGGCCCCAATGGGGTGTCCAAAACTCTTGAGCCCTCCATCACTCTGGCAAGGTATTTTCCCATCTAGCTCAAAAAACCCCTCGTCCACATCTTCCTTCGCCTTGCCTTGTGGAGATATCTGCAAATCCTCATAGGTCACCAGTTCAGTGATGGAAAAGCAATCATGGACTTCCATCATGTTGATTTCTTCTCTGGGATTTTTTATGCTCGCCTCTTCGTATGCCCTCACGCCACAACGATAAGTGGTCTCCACATGTGTGCCATCCCATTGCTGATATCTATATTCCTCTTCAGCGCTCACAGCAATTTGCAGGGCTTTTACATATAGGGGATCGGGGCGAATGGCCTTTGCATCGTCAACACGGACAATAATGGCCGCAGCAGCACCCTCTGTCACACCACAACAGTCATATAGACCCAGGGGCCAGGCCACCATGGGTGCTCTCATAATCGTGTCCACATCGACGACTTTTCTCAGATGCGCCTTGGGTGTGAGTGCCCCGTTTGCATGACTTTTGGCCGATATTTTGGCCAAGGTCAGTTTGCCCTCTTGGGGACTCAATCCGTATCGATCAAAATATTTCGTGGCCAACATGGCGAACTGACCGGGCGCGGTCTGGTTCGGGAATATGAGGCGGTTATATATCCCCCTGAGCTGACTGAAATCTGGCAAGCCCCCGTAGCCGATATCTTTCAACTTTTCAACGCCAACGGCCAGGGCCACGTCGCAGGATCCTGAGGCGACAGCATAACTGGCTGCACGTATGGCCTCCGTACCGCTCGCGCAAAAGTTTTCAACTCTCGTCACAGGGAGATAAGGCAGTTTTAAAGCGGCTGCCAATGGGATTGCGCTCTTCCCCACATTGACTTCATCAAAGCACGTGGAGAGCCATGCCGCATCGATATCTTTCTTCTCTATCCCTGCGTCGCTTATGGCCTCCTCAAAGGCCTCGAGCACCAATGATTCAGCACTCCTATCCCAGTGCTCCCCAAACTTGGTGCATCCCATACCAACAATCGCTACCTTATTCTTGATCCCTTCTGCCATCTCTATGACTCCCTTTTAAAATTATTATGACCATTGCTAGCTTTTAAAAGGCATGATCTTCCAGAAATAGCCGGTAATACCGCGGGCCTCATCCAAGTATCGTCTTCTGAATGTCATGTGTACGGCTTGTCCAACTTCTAGGGACTCCATCTTGCAATCTGTAATATCAAACCAATATCGGCCTCCCCCTTCAAAATCCACAATACCATAAATGGCTGGCGGGTCTTCTGAATAGGTCAGATGATCCGCCGTGTAGGTAAAGAGGTGTCCTTTTCTGTCTGAAAAGGAATAGTCCTCCATCTGATCCACGGCTTCGCAGTCCGGGTTGACGCACACCCTCTCCTGTGGAAATTGCGGCGTACCACAGGCCTTACATTTTGAGCCGGCTAGCCTCAAGACAGCGTTCTGTTCCCTCCACGAAAGAGAGAGACTGGTTGGTGCCACCTCCTCACCGCGTATGCCTATCTCTTTTGGGAGCATGCCTTTAAATGAGAGATATTTTGTGTAATTGCCAAGGTCTCTTTTATAGTCCAAATTCTCTTTTAACTTGCGCCTGTTCTTAACTCTTTCTATCTCCTCTGTAACCTGGAACAGCAGTGCGTCCGCACCGCTCCCAAAACTTGCAACGAGGATCTTGTCACCGGCCTGGGCTTCCTCTAAGGCCGCTGCCAGCATTAGTAAAGGGTGGGCTGATCCGGTGTTTCCTATGGATTCTAAAAGAGGTGCCTGAACCTTATCAGATTTCAGTCCCAATCTCTTGGATACGGCCATGTGGTCTCTCAAGCTGAGAGGGGGGTAGACCACCTTGTCCATGTCACTTATCTGAAGTTTGCAACTGCTGAGGAGGCCGTTAATGGCCTCGGGGATCATTTTTGCATAGCCAGCCTCCCGAATCCATCTCTCTTCCCAACTTCGGGTAAACTTATCCGATTCCATGCGCCGATAATCTGCAAAATCATAAGAGAGGGAATAATGGCCAACAAGAGAAGCTATCACCCCATCAGTTCCCACCGTGAAAGCAGCCGCACCATCCCCGAATAACTGTTCCTGTGTACCCCCTGCTTTCCCGAGGCGACAATCAGAGGCGCATACGAGGGCCACCTCCGAATCGGATCCACTAAGGGCTGCAATCAGGGCCGTTGTTCCAGATTTCAAACAACCGGAGAACTCAGCAGTCCAGGTATTCGGGGAGAGATTTAATGCCCCACTGGCAATGGAGGCATTTCCCCTTTCTTTGTTGGGAAGCGTTGTAGAGGCAAGGTACAGGGCACTAATCTTCTCTCTATCAAGATCCTCCAAACAATCGATGCCCGCTGCGACGGCCATGGTGATACTGTCTTCATCGTAATTGGCAACGGTCTTTTCTCCTCTAGCCAGGCCCGCAATACCAGGATTGAACCACCCCATCGCCTCGAAGATGGTTTCACGCTTCAGCCGGTAGTATGGCAAATAGACTCCGAATCCAGTGATTCCTTTCAATTCGCCTCTCCTCCTTCATTCAACCTAGATTTAGCAATGTTCAAAACCCTCCCGCTTTGGGGGATGGTGTAATTCAGCTACGCTAATAAACACACGTTGTCAATACTTTCCCGCTCGCCCCCATCGGCTTTGCTAGAGGTCGCGCGAGTCCAACCGGCATCGCTTAAGCTCCCTGCGACGCTGCGTGGGACAAGCTGGCGTGGCGAGCAGAGAAGAATTTTTGGACACGGGTTCCGTTTCACGGAACACACAGATTTCACGGTTAATTCTCTCAGAGTAATTACCCACAGACCCGAAAGACAAGAATTTTAGACAGGATTTACAGGATGTCCAGGATGGGATGCATGGATCGCTGGAAACCCCGCTGCGCGGGGATCCCAAGGCTGCGCCTTGGGAACAATGGGAAGCCCTGGAGCACAAAAATAAGCTCGCTCATTTTTGTGCCTCACGGGTTCCCATTTTTTCAAGCGATCCTTTCCGTCTGCGTCAGTCTGCGTGGGTCTGTGGCTAATTAATCTTTGAGCTTAACTGTGGAATCTGCGGAACCTGCCCGCCATCGCGAGCATGAGCTCGCTCAGGCGAGGCGGGCGGGTCTGCGTCCAAAAGATATTTCAGCAAGAACCATACTCCGGTAAAGTACAGCCTTTATAGCCGCCTGCTCTTTTGGACCTTTTGAATTCATAAGATCCTGTTGATCCTGTCTAATGAAATAATTCTCTGAGAGCCTCTGAGAGCCCTGCGAGAGATATGTGAAGACCCTATCAAAAATCAAGAAAAACCCTAAAACAGTCTCCTTGATATGGTCATTTTTTCCGCTTCTTTGGTTCCTTCATAGATCTCCAATATTTTGGCATCACGAAAAAACCTCTGGATGTCATACGCATCGTACAACGCCTCAGGGGAGAATGCCGCATGCAGGTCCAAGGCTTTACCACATACCCAGACTGCCATCTCCCCGGAGAAATATTTGGCCATGGCATTGAGTGCCGGATCAGTTCGACCCTGATCAACTTTCCAGGCGGCTTTATAGGTGATTGTGCGGGCGAGTTCAATCTTGGTTGCCATTTCAGCGAGCTGGAACTGGATGGACTGATTGTCAGCAAGGGGTTTGCCTTGCACCATTCTTTCTTGAACATATCTTACGGTCCTATCCAATGCGCCCTGACCGAGACCCACCCCCTGAGCAGCGACCATCGTCCTGGTTGCATCAAAGAAGTGCATAAGTTGATAAAAGCCTTTTCCTTCCTCGCCAATCAGGTTTTGGCAAGGAACCCGGACATCTGAAAAAGAAATTTCAGTGGTCTCACTCGCCCTAACCCCCATTTTGCCTTTTAACTGATTTGCTTCAACGCCTTTTCTGTCAGACTCAACCAGGATGAGGCTATGTCTTTCATACCTTTTTTCTTCCTCTGGATGGGTTATGCAAAGAACAACCATCCACTCACAAACTGTGCCGTTTGTAATGAAGATTTTGTTTCCATTGATCACATATTCTTTACCTTCCTTAACGGCCGTGGTTCTTATGGAGGCCACATCTGTGCCCGCGTCCGGCTCTGTGTATGCCCCGGCCGATATGGCTTCGCCATTGAGAAGCAGGGGAAGATACTTCTTCTTTTGCTCCTCTGTGCCATACATCATGATATTTTCAGAACCAAAGGTCGCGGCCGCAATGACCAGACAGATTCCCAGATCTACTCTGCTTAGTTGCTCGGTTACGAGCGTTAATCCCACAAACCCAAGCCCAGGCCCCCCATACGTTTCAGGAATCGTAACCCCCACAAGCCCCCTCTCACAGGCCTTTTCCCAGACTTCCTTAGGGTGTCTCTCCTCCTTGTCACACGCCCTGGCTATGGGTTGAATTTCCTCAACAGCGAACCGATATGCAGTGTCCTGGATGAGTTTCTGTTTTTCAGTCAGATCAAAATCCATAATTTCTCCCCTTAGGACCAAAAAAAGAAAACGCGAAAAAGTTTCTTAGACAGGATTTACAGGATTTCACGGTTAATTCGCCAGGAGTAATTAGCCACAGACCCGCCGTCGCCAAGGCTATAACGGGGCAAGCACACACAGACACAAAGGACAAGAATTTTAAAGAGGATAATTAATCACGAAAACACGAAAAGACGAAACCACCCCCCTTCGCCAAGGCTACGGCGCGGCAAGCGAAATAAAGAAATTCATTACTCGCCTTCGCTAAAGATCCACGCGTTAGCGCACGGGATAAAATGGCGAGGCAAGCAGAGGCACGGAGTACAATGAGTAAAGCATGGAGGATAGCTTAAAACCCCGCAAAGCGTGGGTCCTAATGATATTTCAGCAAGAACCATACTCCAGTGAAGTGCAGCCTTTCAAGCTACTACGTTCACCCCATTCGGCCTGGGCGACTCTGGCAAAACTTCGCATCGATGATGGCTTATGCTAGCAAAAAATTAGTAATATCAATTGATTAACTGTCCACCTACCTAACAGAACCACCTTTTTGTTGTCAAGACTCTTTTCGCGACCCCATCCTATTGATCAGAACCATGAATTGTAGCCAGGCTGTGGTCCAAGCTTTGTCTGGCGGCTCCCTATGTTAAATATCACTGCCCGCTTCTCCTTCTTATAACGCTATGCACTAGGCTCCTTCTGCTTTGTGTTGAGGCTGTTGGTAAACGCCCATCTGCCGTTCGATAGGCTCACGGCCCTGAGCAAAGCCGAAGGGCTGCGTTACCCTCATCCCCCGCCCTGTTAAATTCTCGCTACACGAGACGGCGAAGCCGATTTAACAGGGCAAGTCACTGCGGCGTACTTCCATGTACGCCTCATTCCTCGGGATTTGTCCGCGCTTCGCTTGGACTCCCCACCCTGCGGGCGGGTCCCCGGTTTCGGAAGCCTTGCATTTGGACATTTTCCATCAGCCTCGTAGGAGTCGGTTTTTCGACCGCTTCGTTATAACTCTTGACTTTTGAAAGGAATAACGCAATCTCTACAGGGAACTTCGTGCCTTTCGATACGCTATGCATGCCCTGTGAAATCCACCAACGGGGGCTATTTCACGTATGTTCTATCCGTGATAAAAGGAGGATCCGCATGGTGAGTGATGAGGAGATAAAAAAGAGAACTCAGGAAACGGCAAAAAAGCTCTTTAGCAGCGGAGCCGAGATAGATCCGCCATATTTCCTGTGGAGAGATTTCGACAAAGATCTGGCCAACGATTTTTCCAAATTCATAACCGGCAACCTCTATTCCCGAACCGTCCTCACGTTGCCTGAAAGACAGATGGTGGCCTGTGCCATGCTGGCGGCCCTCCGTGCCAGAGATGAGCTAAAGCTCCATGTGAATGCGGCTCTGAATGTGGGATGTGATCCAAGAAAGATAGCAGAAGTTTTCTTCCAGGTGGCCACCTATGCGGGCATGCCCGCTGTTAACGAGGCACTTGGTGTTTACAGGGATGTTCTCCAGGAGAGAGGAGAGTGGCCTATTAACATGGAATGATGGAATGGTGGAATGGTGGAATGGTGGAATATTGGGTATTCGAACGTGAAAAGGTCATTAACCCAATATTCCAATTCTATGGAGGAGGTAGAAGATGCTAGTTTTTGTCAGTGATCTCCATTTCGTGGATGGAACCGCAGGCGAACACAATGTGCCCAAAGCGGCCTTTGAAATTTTTTTGGAAGACATCAGCTGGGCGGCAAATCGGCTCCTTGAGGATGGAAGAAATGTGGAAGAGATCAAAATTGTATTTTTAGGTGATATTTTTGATCTGTTGAGAACAGAGAAATGGTTCCCTTTTCCTGAAACTGAGAGACCATGGGGGACCAATGAGAAAAAGATTGAGGCCCATGCCAAAACAATCCTAGATGCCATCATCCGGAAGAATAAAGACACATTTGATCTGCTGGGGGGCGCGCTGAAGTCCAAGTTCGATTTTCCCCTTGAGCCGGAGCGGATTTATGTGCCAGGGAACCATGACCGCCTGTGCGACAAATATCAGAGTCTCAGAAAAAAGGTACGCAAGAATCTTGGAATCTCTACTTCAGGAGCACCGTTTGACCACAATTTTGAAGATGTGGAGTATGGCGTATTTGCCCGCCATGGACATGAATATGACAAATTCAATTACGAGGGAGGCACTTCTTACGGTCATAATGACTACATGAGGGTCCCCGTTGGAGACCCTATCACCACAGAATTGGTGGCAAGACTTCCATGGAAGGTTATGCAACAGCCAGCCGTTAAAAAACTACCAGAAGAAGAGCGGAAGGCTTTAAGAAGGAACCTGGAGGAAATTGAAAATGTAAGGCCTTACTCTGCTATCCTTGAATGGCTTCTTTATCAGGTGAAAAAGAATCTCCCTGTAAAAGAAGCTATCGAGGACTCGGTGGATGAAACGATAAAGCAATTCAATGAACTGAAGTTTGTCAAGAAATGGTACAAGCATCATGACAAGTGGACCGATTTCTGGGATGAAGCAGACCAGATACAAGCATTCCTATTTTTGCTTGAGAAGTTCAAGGTCTTCCCCTCTGAAAAACTCTTGCCATTTCTTGAACTGGTGAACAAGCACGTTGAAAAGGATAAGCTCTCCGAAGCAGCGAAGGCCGAATATTCACATTTGGACAGCCGTATAAGATACGTAGTTTATGGCCATAGCCATGAACCCCTTCAAATGCCGGTCAGGGTCACGGGACCTGAAGGTGAGATGCAACATGTCTATTTGAACACGGGAACCTGGCGCAGGAGGTATCACAAAGCCAAAGAAGGCTTGGGTTTCATTGGCTGGAAAAATCTGACCTATTTGGTCTTTTACAGGAAAGAGGAAAAGGGCCTGAATTTTCCCGCCTTTGCCACCTGGACCGGGACCCTAAAAACAATTTAATCACGAAAGAAAGAAAACGCGAAAAAGAAATCATTCACCGCCCGCTTCACCCGAGACACAGAGTACACAGAGTAAAGAATGGAGGATAGCTTAAAACCCCGCAAAGCGGGGGTCCCAATGATTTCTCATTGAGACAGATGGAAAGCCCCTGATGGAAAAAATAAATGATTTTGTTTTTTCCCTTCAGGGCTTGCCATCCATTTTAAGCTAGCCATCAATCGAGGTTCAAAAAGATCCTGTTCATCCTGTCTAATTCAATTCCCTGAACGCTCTGAGGTCTCTGCGAGAGGAAGTATTATCTGTGGAATCTGCGGAATCTGCGTCCAAAAGTCTTAGGGTACTGACTGCGCCGTAGGTGCGAAGCATGGAAGTCCGGTGAGAGACATGTTAGAGCCTTTTAGGGGTGGTCTTAATTTGAGGAATGATGAGCATTCTATTTGAACCTGTGAAGATTAAGGGGATGGAGGTGCCAAATCGGTTCGTCCGCTCTGCCACCTATGATGGCTGTGCGGATAAACATGGTTATGTGTCCGAGAAACAGATCCGGCTGTTTTCAGAGCTGGCCGAGGGCGGAATCGGCCTCATTATTACAGGCATTGCCCACGTCCACCCTTCCGGTCAAATCTCCCTCTTTCAAAACGCCATGACCAAAGATGATTTCATCCCGGGGCTTAAAAGGCTGACAAGTGCAGTCCAGGATCGGGGAGCTAAAATTGCGGTTCAGTTATTTCATGCGGGGAGAGAGCGAGCCAAATTTCTCAGGCCCAAAGATGGACAAGCCATAGCGCCTTCCTTTGTGGAAAAGGATCCCTTTTTCACACATACATACCGTTCCATGACGGAAGATGAAATCTGGGATGTGGTCCACGCCTTTGGGGATGCAGCCAAAAGAGCAAAACAAGCTGGGTTTGATGCGGTGCAGGTCCACGCTGCCCATGCCTATCTACTGAGCCAGTTCCTTTCCCCATTCACAAACCGCCGCGAAGATGACTGGGGCGGCAAAGTGGAAGATCGCCTTCGTATTCACCATGAAATATACAAAGACATTAGGGCAAAGGTGGGTGACGACTACCCGGTGCTCATTAAAGTCGGTGTCCAGGATGGCTTTCCTGGAGGTTTGGATTTTCGCGAAGGCAGGGTAGCGGCTCAATGGCTTTCCCAATGGGGGTATGATGCCCTGGAGATCAGCTCGGGATTGAGAGGTAAAGGGTATGAGACTGCGGAGTTCCGAACCAAAATTAGCCGGGTGGAACGCGAGGCCTATTTCCGCACGTGGTGCAAAGAGATAAAAAGCCAGGTGAGCGTGCCTGTCATGATGGTGGGTGGCCTGAGGAGCTTTGAACTCATGGAGGAGGTTGTCCGGAACGGGGAGGCGGATTTCGTTTCCTTAAGTCGTCCGTTCATAAGGGAACCAGGCTTAGTTAATAGTTGGAAAAGCGGAGATTACCACAGAGCCACATGCATATCATGCAACAAGTGCTTCGAGGCATTGCTCCAACTTGAGCCGCTCCACTGCGTACAGGAAGATTCTGAGGATAGATGACCCACCTTCGCCGGAGGCTACGGCGCGGCAAGCAGATGACGTAGGAATTGACCCTTCCCATGAAGGGAGAATTGGTGTGGCACTGAGTCTTTTTCTGTTAACTTCTTGTCTATGAAGGAGATGATATACCATGAACCCAATTATCGGAGAAACAAACGCTGTCGACTTGGCTGATAGGGATCTTAAGTTGAAAATAGTAGCTACTCTGGAAAAGGATATAGATGGGACGACCCTACTGTTCTTGACGCATTACATAAACTTCGATGATAAGTGGACCAAGACAAATTGGAAAATTATTCTCAGCCCAAAGAACTGGGAAGAGTTCAAAGAGTTGGTAGAGAAGTTGGACCAGATTATGGGAAAGGGCAGTCTAAAGACTTCTTTAAACTGTTACTTGCCCCCCATTCCTCCCATTGATTTTTGAAGACGCCCGACCCACAAAAGACTGAGTCTCACTCGGACAACAATCATCTCCCCCCACGGCCTCTGCCACCAAAAGCGGAACCACGTCCCCCAAAACGGCCTTTAGCCCTGATAGAGGTACCCCGGTAATGACCTCCGCCAAAAGCGTAATAATGTGCATTGGGACGGCTTTTAGCCTTGGGAGTCTGCCATCCAAAAACGCGCTTGCGATGTGAGCCAACGTAATGCTTATGGCGGAGACGAGGATCGCGATCCCATATGGTCGGCTTGTTGTAATCGCGTTTGTGGCCATAAGCTGAATGGTGTTTCTTGGCGTACGGTTTGTCCAAATGATACTTATAATGGTAATTTGGATGGTGTTTTAATAGATACACGTCCGGTGGATAACGATGAAAACCTGGGGGGTATTCGGATACGTAGCGGTTCTTGGACCCATCATTATCGCTAACATTTGGATAATAGCTTTCTGAGGAATAGGGCTTTTCCTCTAAAGCCTCCGCCTTTTTTCTCTTAGACCGAATCTTGTCCTCCCCCAGATCTCGGCCCACTTCAGGCCCCTCTCCCAGCAGACCTTCTTTTTTTATGGTTTCTTTGTCAGGAAGGGTCCTTTGTGAAACTGGAATATCCTTTACGACGATTCTTGCTCCTGGAGGGGGAGAATAGTTGGTGAAATGGGTAATACCGCTCTTATCTGTCCACGAATAGATGTCAGCAGATGAGGTGGTGGCGCAAAAGCAGATAAAGAGGGCAGCACTGAATATTGCTAGTAATTTCATAGGGAATTCCGTCTTGATATTCTCGGTTCCATAATGGACTTATCATATATATACTAAATTAACAAATTGAATCCAAAGATCAAGATTTGATCCTGTAGATATGTCATGATAATCTCATGCGTAGGTTGAAACCCCATGTTGAAAGTCAAAGAAATCAGGGCCAAAAGCGTTCTCAACAAGTCGAAAATCTTTGACTACTGCGTCAATCCCTACACCGGTTGCCAGATTGGCTGCAGATACTGCTACGCCCGTTTATTTATGCGGCGCTATTCTGGCCATAAAGAGGCCTGGGGTGAATTTGTGGATGCCAAAATGAACTCCCCTGAGGTCCTGGGAAAGCAATTGAACAGGGCGAAAAGGGGAACAGTATGGGTTTCTTCCGTCTGCGATCCCTATCAGCCTTTGGAGAAGAAGTATGAGCTGACACGGCGTTGTTTAAAAGAGCTGGCTACAAAGCAGTTCCCTATCAATATCCAGACAAAGTCAACCCTTGCGCTGCGCGATTTGGATTTGTTTCAGGCGTTTGAGGAAATTGAAGTGGGATTTACGATCACCACAGATGATGAGCGGGTGGCAAGAGAATTTGAGCCTCGTGCCCCCACTGTGCAGGATAGATTGAAAACGTTGGAGAAGATTCGCATCTCGGGTATCAAAACCTATGCTTTCATTGGGCCCATTCTCCCTGGAAATCCGGAAAAGCTTGCCCAGAACCTGGAAGGCAGGGTGGACTATGTTTACATTGACAGAATGAACTATGTGAGTTCAATAATAGGCTTTTATCGTCAGCATGGATTAGAGAAGGAAACGACCGGAAAATTTTTTCGCGAATACAAAAAAAGACTCACATCCGAATTGAAGAAACGAAAGATGAAATATGAAGCTCTGTTCTAGGTTTCTCTCCACCACGGAGCTAGGAACCCGTCAGCCTCAGCCCATAAAGGTTTTGAGTGCTAACCCATCAGCAATCTAGGCCGAAGGCAGAGATTCTTTTCATTGGGCGGTATCCTTGCCTTGCCATAGCTTCAGCGACGGCAGGTCCCGCCCGATGAAATATATATTCTTCTCTGTGTCCTCTGCTTGCCCCGCGATTTTATCCCGCGCGCTAACGCGGGGAGCCTTGGCGACGGCGGGTGTCTCAGTGGTGAATCCTAACGGCAGTTGATTACGAGGAGAATGAAATATGGATGAATGGATACCGTTCAAAGAGGGCGATTATATCGTGGAACAGGCCTTTTTGTTAGCGCCCGATGAATCCGCAGTTCTTCTAGAGGATGCTGTGATCAGAGTCTTTGAGGATAGACGGGGCCATCGCCAGATGCACGGGAGCTGCCGCGCAATAAACGCTCTCTTGATCAAATTGTTGGATGACCATAACGAAATTGATCTGGTGTTAGATCTGGGAGCAGAGTTCAAATATCTTCTTAAAGATCCAATCCTGAGAGGGGGCAAGGTTTTCTCTCCGGATGTCAAATCCACGCTCCAATTTCTTCCCAAAGAACCCTGGGAGCAGATTCAAAAAGATAAATTCGAAGCCCTCTATTCTCGCTTGAACTTCCTGTCTATTTGATCAGGTCACGATATAGTCGCAAAACGCAATGCTCCTCTTGCTATAATGCTTGACTTTTCAGGCGGTTCTCCTAATATGAAGCTCGTCAAATTAAGGAACGCATGAACTGTATGGACTTCTAAATACCATGGAACTCCTTTTTTGCCATTAGGAGGATCAAAAATGGTTTAAGCTTGGGACAAACCCCGTTTCTCAAACAGAGAACGGGGTTTTTTTGTGGGGAGGCACTAACATGAAATGCCCGAAATGCCAGTTTGGAAATCCAGATGGTGCAAAATTTTGTAATGAGTGTGGTGGCCGACTGGAATTTCCTTGCCCAAAATGTGGGAAAGCGAATCCGCCAGGCAGCAAATTTTGTAACGCGTGTGGACATGATCTCAAGGAGCCCGCAGAACCTCCTCCCATTGATTTCAACCAACCCCAATCTTATACTCCCAAATTTTTGGCCGACAAGATCCTAACAACCCGAAGCTCCATGGAAGGGGAGAGAAAACTTGTGACCGTGTGCTTTGCTGATGTGGCCAATTACACATCTATGGCTGAAAAGCTTGACCCTGAAGAGGTCCACCAGATCATGGACGGATGTTTCCAGATCCTGATGGATGAAATCCACAGATATGAGGGGACCATCAACCAATTTGCCGGCGACGGCGTGATGGCCTTATTTGGTGCACCTGTGGCCCATGAAGACCACGCACAACGGGCCTGCTATGCGGCCTTATCCATTCGAAAAGCGATGGGCGAGTATGGAAATAAGATAGCGAGGGAGCGCGGTGTAGAGTTCAAAATTCGTATAGGGCTTAACTCTGGACCCGTGGTCGTGGGCTCTATTGGGGACGATTTGCGGATGGACTATACGGCCGTTGGAGATACAACCAACCTGGCTGCCAGGATTCAACAGGCGGCAAAGCCGGGTGAAGTCTGGGCAAGTCAAGAGACCCACAACATGATCCAGGATTATTTTCATGACGAGATGGTAGGTGAATTTCCTCTGAAGGGTAAGGCCGCCCATCAGCCCCTGTATCGTATCGTATCCGAACGCCCAGATGTGCGCACGCGCTTCGAGGCAGGTCTTGTCAGGGGGATCACCGAACTTGTCGGTCGACGCCCTGAAATGGAGGCCTTGCGGTCAGTGTTCGAAAGGGCGAAAGAAGGGGAGGGGCAAGTGTTGGATGTGGTCGGGGAGGCAGGCGTTGGGAAAAGCCGCCTCGCGTATGAGTTTCAGGCGGCCCTCAGTAAAGAAGCGACCTTTCTCACCGGTATCTGTGTCCAGCACGGCAGGAATATCAACTTTCTCCCAGTGATCGATGTGGTCAAGGCGGCCTTTCGCATCGAAGAAGGAATGACAGAAGCAGAGGTTGGAAGTCAAATTGAAGGGAGCACCAAAAAGAATCTTGTGCCGATGATTCCTTTTTACCGGAGTCTGTTGTCTCTCAAGGTGGAGGATCCTCTGTTTAAAGCATTGAATCCGGAAGGGCGGAAGTTCGGCACGTTCGAGGCCGTGAAGAATCTTCTCATCGGTCTGAGCGAAGAAAACCCGCTGGTGGTCTTTCTTGAGGACGTGCACTGGATGGACAAGATTTCAGAAGAGTTTTTTGTTTATTTTTCTCACTCCATCATGGAACACCCGGTCCTCATGCTTGCAGCCTATCGTCCCGAAGGAGCCCCGTCCTGGGCACAGGGCACCCACTATCAAAGGCTAGGCCTGGAAACCCTCAGCTCAAAATCTTCCATACGGCTAGTGCGAAATATCCTTGGCGGGATAGCGATGGACCCGGAGCTGGAACAACGGATTGTGGAGAAGACAGGGGGAAATCCCTTTTTTGTTGAAGAGATTGTGCGGGAGCTCATTGAACGCGGCGATCTGGAAAAGATGGGGGAACAGTACGTTTGTAATAAACCCATTGATCAGTGCGAGATACCGAGCACGGTTCAGGGCGTGCTGGCGGCTAAAATGGACCGTTTGAGTGAGGACCTCAAACGGACCATGCAAGTTGCAAGTGTCATCGGCAGGGATTTTGCGTTTCGACTCCTGAAGAGCATCATGGAACTGGGGGAAGAGTTGAGGGCTCATCTGACCAATCTGGTAGGACTCGAGATTCTCTATGAAAAGGCCCTCTATCCTGAGCTGGAATATATCTTCAAGCACGCCCTTACTCAGGAGGTGGCCTACGATAGTCTGCTTAAACAAAGGCGTCAAAAGATCCATGGCCGTATTGCCCAGACCATCGAAGAACTCTATACGGATCGGCTTGAAGAACACTACGAAATGCTTGCGCATCACTACGAAAGAAGCGGAAATGCGGCAAAGGCTGTTGAGTATTTGATCCTGGCTGGTGAAAAATCAAATAATAATAGTGCTGCTCGGGCTGCACGTGAATTTTTCAGAAAAGGTTTTGAGATTTTAGAAAGCGCAACTATTACACTGGATTTGGAAACAAAGGTGCGAGCGCATCAAGGGCTGGGTTTGGCCAGTCACGACGTTGGAGACATCGACACGGCATTGTCAGCGTTTAGAAAGGCTGTTGAGATTAGCTGCCGACACGGTTTGATCGAGGATGAACTGTCCAATTTGGTTAGACTAGCTTGGGCAATGTGGTGGACGCCTATTTCAACCATGAAGGATGAGGTGATCAAATTCTTTGAAGAAGCCATCGAAAGGGCCAGGGAGCTTGGCCATAAAGCGGTTGAGAGTCGAATCCTGTCGGTCAAGGGTATTTATGTTTCTTTGCTGAGCCACAGATATGAGGGATCAGGAGCATACAAAGGCAACCAGATCTTGGTCGACGCGGGGCAGATGGCCTTGGAGACGGAGGACCCAGAGACGATTTTCCTTAACCGCGGTCTGCGTGCATTATCAGAGAGATGGTTGGGCAGACCCAGGAAAACTGTGGAGTTTAGCGAGGGACTGATTGAAGCGCTGCGTAGCATGTTCAATTTGAATCAGCTTTCTGGTCTGATTTTCACCCGTGGCGTTGCGCTTGCGGAGATAGGTCGAATTGAAGAGGGCATGGAACTTCTCAAGGAAGGTATTGATATCTGCGAAAAGCTTGGCGGTGAACTTATGCTTGGAAGGCTTTACAACGCCCTGGGCTATTGCTACCAAGAGATTCATCATCCAAAGCGGGCCTGGGACCTCAATGTGCGAAGCGAAAAGGTGGCGCGTGAACTGATGAAGCGATATCCGATGGGCCGCGAAATGGGTGGGGAGGTCGTGGCTCAGGCGAGCCTAAACCTAATGGAGAATCTTTTCGACCAGGGTATGACAGAAGAGGCGTGGCATAGGTTGAAGTCCCTACAGGAAGAATCAAAAAGCGGTGATTTTGTTCGAGCCCGCGATCAACGAGGATCCCGAATGAATTATCTGGCCGCTCAAATCCTTGTGCGTCAAAAGAAACTGAGTCAGGCAGAAGCGCTCATTAGAAAGAACCTGAAGAGAGCTAGAGAAGAACACGCCAAAAAGAGAGAAGGAGGATTTCTCAGACTGCTTGGCGAAGTTCAGTTCAGCCACGACAAAATCGACAATGCCGTAAAAAGCCTTAACGAGGCGATTCAAGTTCTAGAAGAGGTAGGTAATCCCCGACACCTCTGGCAGGCTTATGCCTCGCTTGCATCGGGACTTGCCAAGCATAAACGACCTGGCGATGCGAGGAGACATTGGGGCGCAGCTGCAGAAGTCATTCAGAGTACAGCAAGCGGTTTATCAGATCGCGAACTTCGAGCCGGTTTTCTTGGAGCAGAACCGATAAAAGAAATCCTTGCAAAAGCTGAAGCCTGATTACCCCCACTCCAACCCTCCCCCTTGAGGGGGAGGGCAGGGAGGGGGTGAATATAAACAGAAGAGGTGGATTGATGCAAGATGTATACGAAAGGTTGAGGCAAAAGCTGGACGATCTGGCTACAGGATACCCTGCCACAGGGGCTAGGGCAGAGATTCGGATACTTAAAAAGTTATTCACTGAGGAGGAAGCAGAGTTTTTTATGCAACTCTCCCCGCGCCCAGAGACCCCGGAAGACGTGGCTGAGAGACTCGAGCGTAATCCGGGGGAGACGGCGGCGCTGATGGAAAGGATGGCAAAGAAGGGTTTGCTCTTCCGAATGCGAAAAGAGGAAAACGTGCGCTATTCAGCAGTACCCTATATTGTGGGCATTTTTGAGTTTCAAATAAATAGAATGGATCGTGAGCTGGCTCTCGATATGAATGAATATTTTGAAACTGCGCTGGGTAAAACCCTCCAAGCATTCAAGACCCCTGTGATGCGGACCATTCCCATAAACCGCGAAGTCGCCGTCAAATGGCCCATTGCACCCTATGAAGATGTTCTAGAGATTTTGGAAAGCCAGGAGGCTATGGCTATTGTCCCGTGTATCTGTAGGATCTGGATGAAGCACGCTGACAAGGGTTGTGATAAACCAGTGGAAACATGTTTCATGTTTGGTGCCCATGCGCACTATTACGTGGATAACGGGATGGGCCGTTATATTGATAGGGAAGAGGCAAGGGAGATTCTGAAACGCAATGAAGAAGTGGGCCTGGTCATGCAGCCTTTCAATTCACAGAAGGTGGGCGGGATGTGCAGCTGCTGTGGGGACTGTTGTGGCATGCTCAGGTCATTAAAGAAGCAGCCC
>JASFIT010000029.1:0-19737 GCA_050122535.1 Desulfobacteraceae bacterium
GCACGAATGAAAAATCGCCCGCCACACCCTCCGGACCTATTTCCCCAGAGAATACTCCCAGAATGACGTCATGGTCCTTTTTTATTTGTGCCACATGGGGGACCAAGACCTGTTCGCTGTTGGCAGAGAATGCGCCATGATAGGGCATGCTGCCGGGTAAATCCTTGAAAGCCTTAAAGGGCTCAAGTTGGATCGGTTCATGGTTCACATGGGTTGCATAAAGGGAGACGAGGAGAGCCTTGGGACCCGTTTCCGGTCTGCCGTACATTGTTATTTTCTCTGGCTCCAGGGAGCAATCCTGTCCGAAGGCCCTGAAAAGAAATGCGTTGTCTTCCCTGTCTGCAGGAAGCGCCTTCTCCAGGTTCTCTTGTGGATCTGCGTAGATCCTTGTGAGATTCTCCTGTATGATTTTTTCATAATTGGAAGTCATGAGCAATTATTTACATGAATTTTGAAACTGATTCAAGTCCGGGTTTCATCAGCAGGCGTGTTGGAATGAAGGCGTGATGGTTTGGAAAGTGATTTTGATACACAAGGCTACAGAACTTGGGATATGGGTACAAAAGAGAGATAAGGTGGGTAATTATGGTTTAAAAAGATCTTGAGGGCCCTTGCGGTTTCGGGGAATGGGTGGCCGATCCCGATCGCACGGCCATGTCTCAAGGCAATTCTTTTGAGTTTGTGGAGCTGAGACAGGATGGCTGATTCTTCAAGACGGTTATCCAGGAAGATATCCCGTCGGGCCGTTGTGACTTCAAGTGATTTAGCTGTCCTGTACCCCTTGGAACGGTTTGTGGTGAGACTGTCCACGAAAAAGAGGTCTTTACATTTGATGACTTCAAGGACTTCACTCATTTCCCTTTGACAGGCCGTAAACCTGGAACCCATATGGTTGTTGACCCCGACCGCAAAAGGCACACGGGAAATGTTTTCCTCCATCGTTTCCGCGATTCTCTTTACGCCGTCACCCACATAAAGAGCGCCAGGACCTGGGTCAAAAGCGGACTGGGCAGGTTCCATAGGTTGGTGGAGCATGATTTCATGGCCTTGGTTGTGAATCTCAAGAGCCAAGTTGTGGGTTTTCGGAAGTCGCGGCAAAATGGCAAAGGTCATGGGAACGCCAAGTTCCAAGAATGGTCTTGCATGGCAGAAGGCCACCCCAATGTCGTCAATGATCAGGACGATACGGGGTTGAAAGGAAGGACCGTTTTCAGGCCCTTGAGAGGCAAGGGCCTTAGAGAAAGCATTGAGCCCAAAGAGACTTCCCACCAGAAAGGAGGCACTCTTTAACAAAAAGTTCCTACGATCCATGGACGGTTCCTTTTTTGAGCTATGGCTTTACGCTCTCAACGAAAGCCGTACAGGGTTACGGGAAGAATGAGAAAGAAAAGACCGCAATTTTGCGCTGCTAATACAACAAATTGCGGTCGAAGTCAAGGAAAAACACAATATGTTGTGTAAAATGGGATTTGAAGGAATGCTCTTTTTGGGGGTGAAAAGGTGTGAAAGGGTGGCGGAAAAGTGCCTAAGGTAACTTCAAGTGACTAGAGTGAGCTAAAATGTCTAAAGTGATCTAAAGTGAGCTAAAATGCCCCGGTGTCGCCTGTTCTGATAGAATACTGGAGCATGGCCAAGTAGTGCAGGACGAATGACCTAAGAGAGTTGCTCAGAAATAGCTATGGCGGGCAAGCTAAAGTGAGCCAATGACAACATTACTTCTTTTTCCATCGTTGAACCAGATAGGGTTTGGTCATTTCAAAGGTCATGCAATCCTCTTCAATGGCGTCTTCGGCCTGCCGGGTAGACATCCTTTTGGTCCTTTTTACAAATGAGAAAGTTCTTCCGAAATAGAGGGGAATAAGGGAGTCCATCATCAGATCCAGGTCACATGCAGAGTCTCGATATGCTATGGTTAAGTCATATAGTATCCGTGCCCATAGATCGGTGGGGAAGGCGAATACCCTATCCTTCATATCTTTCATCTCTAAGAGCTTCTTGTACACATCCGTAGAGAGTACTTTCTCCCATACTTCCATATACTGCTCGAAGCCGTTATGAAACTTTTGAAAGAGCTTGTCCGTATCCACATCCACTTTTGGAGGCATCTCCACCTCACCGAGACCAAACCCATAAATGGAAGTGGGCTTGCTATACTTCACGTTGACCCAAAATGATTTAAAGTGTTTCATCATGGAAAAAATGGTCCCCACCACTTGTCTGAACATGGGGCCCAGATCCGCTCCCGGATCTTTGGGCCGATGAATCTTGGGCCTTCCCATAAAAGATTGGCAGACATGGATCCCTTCATTAATAGCGAGGGTGGTCATCCAGATGTCAATTCCAAAATTGGCGATCGCTTCATCCCATATGGGGCTTTTCAGATAGACCTTAGCCAGATCGCCAGCGAAGCCGAAGTCTCCTCCGATAGGCTGCCGTACTCTCCTCCCGTAGAGGGCTCTTGACAGGGGATAGGCGATCCCATTGGTTATGGTGCCATCATATTTATGTCTCACATAAAGAGGGGCCACAAAGGAAAAGTCACTAAAGAGAGGTTCTGCCAGGTGTTTTATCCACTCAGGCGTGATGCTCTTCAAGTCGGCGTCCACCACTGCAACGGCCTTTGCCCTAAGATCAACCACCTTCTGGAAAAGGTTCTTGAAATTATTCCCCTTCCCTTTCACGCCTGGGGGCGTGGAAATATAGATCTTAGGAACTTCTGTAGGCGTATCTAAGAAGGCCTGCTTTGTGTTATCAGGTGAATTGTTATCGCAGTTGATAATGACAGAGCGTTTGTCGGGAAAATATTTGACCAGGCCTTCGCTGGCCATTTGGGTGGGGAAGCTGATGGAATCTGCCTCTTTGTAAGAGGGGATACATACGACCACATCTACCTTTTGGATGTTTTCCTTGTTAACCTCACTCTCGAACATGTTGGGAAAGTCCTCCATTCAAATGGATTGGGGCTACGCCCCAACGCACCACAATTACTAGTCTCGGCTGAAAATTCACAATGCCAGGAAGTCAAAATCAACCTTATTTAGCAGTCTGTTTGTGTAACAAGTCTAGGACTGCGGCATTCCAACCCCTCGGTCCCTTCTCTTTCGTAATTTGCAGACCATGAATCAAGTCCTGAAGTTCCGGAAACTGACGCGAAGAACGAATCAACACGGGGTGATTCACCTTTTCAAGCATACTGAAATCATTGGGGCTGTCCCCAAGAGCCATCGTCACAACGTGAGAATGATGTTCGCCATACCATGCCACAAGCTTCTCAACAGATACGCCTTTGTCGTTTTTTCCGTGAAGGTGATAGAAACGTCCTCCTCTGGTGACGCTGAGGGCTCTTTGCTTCGCAGCATCATATAGGGCATCAGGCTCTTTCTCCCCCTCTTCCACGAGAAGGAAGGGTTCATCATATTCTCTCAGGGATGCCAGACGAGAGGACTCCAGATCCAGTCCTGTGAGATGAGAGATCTCTTCGAGGGGCATATCTGAAAAGCCTCGAATCTTCCACCCCAGTTCGTCTCGGATCTCTCGAAGGGACTTGACCAACAGATCATAAGGCCAACCGAGAGACCATTTCCACAGACCGTCCTCAAGAACCGCATCAGGGGGAACCGGATGAGATCCCTCTTCAGGGAAAAAGATTCCTCCACCATTTTCAGAGATAAACGGAGAGGTCAATCCCAATTCATGTCGAAGAACGTCCATCTCTGCTCTGGTCTTGCTGGAGACCAGGACAAGAGGCACTTGAAGCTGCTTGCAGAGATTCAAAGCAGGTTCCGCCTCTTTCCACTCATAGGTGTCGTGATCAAGCAGTGTACCATCAAGATCAGAAAATATCACAACAAAGGAGACAAGGGGTTTAGGAGAAACGCCTTTTTTCATTCTCGACCACTTCGATCAAATCATAGAAGATTCGAGGCAGCTTATTAGAGACCCGCTCCCAGGATACTGTTGTGGGTGTCTCAAAGACACTCTGTTCCGTTTTTCTTTCCACCGAGAGGATCGCTTCTGCGAGGCCATTTTCCAAGAATGGCTTGAACTCTGGATAGGAATTGACAAACCGCAAAAACCTCTCTGTGATTCTGTAAGGGGAGGTGAGCAACTCACCGGCACGGAGAATGGAATTTCGGAAGACATTTCTGATAAGATTTTCTTCGGCCTCCCTGTCATAGGTCAGGTTGCTGAAACTGGCATCATCAGAATATTTCTTGATCTGCTCTTCCGCCACACCCTGATAAGTGATAGTCAGGTCCCTGAAGAACGTGTCAGAGATTTCCAGCCCCTCTTCTATGACCAGGGCATTCATCAAGGTGGTTACGATATCCACAGCCATACGATTGAGCCCCTTGCTCTGGTCTTGTTCGGAGACCTCTTGATGTTTATGGTCGAAGGGCGCCTCGGAAAACATGACTTGAGCCGGGGCTGAGGCCTTTCGATAGACCTCTATCAACGTAAATATCTCCACGCCCCAGTTGGTTGCAAATCGCATCTTTTTCAACAGGTCCACATGAAAGGCCACCTCACCAGAAAGCTGGTAATGAAATCCCAGCAAGAAATCAATCAGACGCAACATCTTTTCTTCTCTACTCTCGGTGAACTTCCTGTTGAGCGCAAGGAGAAGGGGATCAAGGAGAAGCCGTTTGACTCTACCGTACAAAGCCCTTTCCTTGAGGCGGGCGTAGTAGGCCTTCGAGAAATCGTAACCCAAGGTCACAACGGGATAAAAAAGGCGGTCTAGGTGCACCCGTTTGAATGTCCTGATATCCGCATCGATGAGTCCTATGGATTCTGCTCCCAGGGCGATGGCGATGCCAAAGCCAAGAAACATATTTTTGCCCTTGCCAGGTTCCTGGATATTGAAGCCAGCCTCGTTCAGCTGGTCGTAGATGTTACTAAAGCCGGGTCCATCGTTCCACTGAATCAAGTGATTTCTGATCCCGTACTCCTTAAGGAGATCCCGCAATATAAAAGCCTCTTCTTGGGAAGCCTTGTCCAGGCCGAAGATGATCTGAGAAATATATGTGGTAGCCTTCAATTGTCTCAGGATATTCTCAAACACGGGAAGATTATCTCCATCCGTATACTCGCTGGCGAGGAGTGGAATAATCAATACCGTCTTCTTCCACTTGGAATGGAGCCTGAGCTGGGTTCTCAAATGCTTCCGGTCCTGCTTGAGTATGTGGAATGTGGTCAGCTGGATGCGATTTTGTGAGAAATTAGAGATAATCTCACCTCCACTTTTATTCTATCCGGTTGGAAAACTAAAGAAAACCTCGCTAATTGTCAACTTCCTCTAGCAATCATCAAAAATTCAATCCCCTTGGACGCTTCAGGAGTCATAGGGATGAGCTGAGAGAAAGATAAGATGAGGGACGGTATGGAGAGTTTTTCAGATAATTAGATAAGTATCGGGGTTCAAAACAATTTCTTCTGAATAGATTCCACGTCATCTCCCATCTTAAGACCGAAGTGCTGATAGGCCCTTTTTGTAGCCACTCGTCCTCTTGGCGTTCGCTTTATGTATCCCCTCTGGATGAGAAAGGGTTCGTAGACATCCTCAAGGGTGTCTTTCTCCTCACAGACCGCGGTTGAGAGGGTATCCAGACCGATAGGGCCTCCATTGAATTTTTCTATAATGGTCAACATGATATGGCGGTCCATTTTGTCCAGGCCCTGTTCATCCACGTTCAACATATCCAAGGCCTGCACGGCCACATCGCGAGTAATAACGCCTTCGGCCTCAACCTGGGCGTAATCTCGAACCCTTCTGAGGATTCTGTTGGCGACCCGCGGTGTTCCCCTTGATCTCTTGGCGATCTCATGGGCGCCCTTATCATTGATGGGGATTTCCAACAGCTCAGCTGAGCGCACCACAATCTTCTCTAGATCTTCTGGCTGGTAGAAATCCACCCTCAAGATGACGCCAAAACGCTCTCTAAGGGGTGGTGTCAAAAGACCGGCTCTGGTCGTCGCACCCACCAGAGTGAATGGCGGGAGAGGGATCTTCATGGTACGGGCTGAAGGACCCTGCCCAATGATAATATCGAGTTGAAAGTCCTCCATGGCTGGATATAGGACCTCTTCCACCACGCGGTTGAGACGATGGACCTCATCAATGAAAAGGACATCCCTGGGGTCAAGGCTGGTGAGGATGGCCGCTAGATCCCCCGCTCTTTCCAGCACCGGACCCGAGGTCCCTTTGATATTCACCTCCAGCTCATTGGCAATGATGTGGGCGAGGGAGGTTTTGCCCAATCCCGGACTACCGTGAAAAAGGACGTGATCCAAGGCGTCGGCACGTCCTCTGGCCGCCTCAATAAATACCCTGAGGTTTCGTTTCAGATCTTCCTGGCCCACGTACTCATCCAGACTCCTGGGCCTCAAGCTTACTTCTGACGGAATCTCATCTGGTTCAGGTTTCGGGTCTATGACGCTGTCTTTCATGAACTGTCCGTCTCTCGTTAATGCGGATTTTCCGGCAATGCGAATCTTTTCAAGGTGATATCTATTTTGCTTCTTGCCGGTGGTCTGATCTTTGAGGGTTTAAGATAGTTTTGCCGAAAAATAAGGGGACATTCTGCGATATTTTCACGGGCGTAAACCCTCAAAGATCAGACCACTGCGGAGTTTGGGTGGAACTCTTTCTGAGATATCACCTTTCAAAGACCCGCATCACCTCCGAATAAGCTAGTTCAAATGTCAACGCTATTGGGGGCTACCCATTAGCTGCGGTTGTCCGTTGCTATTCTTTTTTCAACTGAACACCAACAACCCACCACTGACTCACGCAGCAAGTCTACCCCGCAAGCAGTCTCAGGGCCTCCTTGATCAGGTTTTCCAAACTAAAACGTTCTGCACTATTCAGTGCTTTCTCTGCAGCCCTTTTGGCTGATTTTGCTGGATAACCCAGATTCAGCAAGGCCGAAAGGGCATCATCAAACACCTTTTTATCCTCATCGGTAACAATTTTAGCGGGCGGCGCCTCTAAATCACCCCGTACGCCCAAGGCCTTATCCCTCAACTCAAGCGCGATTCTTTCGGCCATTTTTTTCCCCACACCTGGAATAGACCGCAATCTCAGGGCATCTCCGTGCGCCATGGCCTCCAGCAGATCGTCCGGACCAATCCCGGAGAGGATGTTAATGGCCAACTTAGGGCCTATCCCTGAGACAGATATCAACATCAAGAAAATGTCTTTTTCAAGCAGGGTTTTAAAGCCAAAAAGGATAAGGGCATCCTCTCTCACATGGGTATAGATATGAAGGCCCACCCTTTCATTTCTATCCGGTAGCCCATAAAAGGTGGAGAAGGGGACAAAAACTTCATAGCCGATGCCAGCGTTTTCGACAATCACAGACTGGGTCGATTTCTGTAGCAAAATACCGTTCAGGTGAGCGATCATGATCAAAGTGCCTAAAATGCCTAAAGGGCCCAAAGTGAACTAAAGTTGCCCAGGGACTGTATTTCTAAACACGCTAAATCACTTTGGGCTTTTTTATTGATTCTTTGCTGTCAAATCTCGTCCAGTTGAGGTGGCAAATGGCTGTGGCCAGCGCGTCGGAAGTGTCAAAAACCGGCTTGCTTTTCAGCTTGAGGATAACCTGTGCCATATCACGAACCTGCTCTTTACTGGCCCTGCCGTAACCCACGACTGCTTTCTTTATCTCCAAGGGTGTATATTCAAAGATTTTAATGCCACACTGAACGGCTGCAATCAATACCGCCCCCCTTGCATGCCCAATTTTTAGAGCACTTTTCACATTTTTGGCCACAAACACGTCCTCTATGGCCATTTCCGTGGGACGATAGTGATTCATAATCTCCACCATGGATTGGAAGATTTTGTGGATTCTCACATAAAAAGGCGTGTTGCTGGATGCGCTAATCGTGCCTGAGTGGATGCAAGTAAGTTGATTGTTTTTTTTCTCTACCAAGCCGTATCCCGTCACTAAAGAGCCGGGATCGACCCCCAGCACAAGCATCAGGATAAAGCCTCCATGACTTCATCTGGGATATCGAAATTGGCATAGACCTGGCTGACATCGTCATTTTCTTCCAGGGCCTCCAACAGGCTCAATACCCGCTCTGCGTCCCTGCCTTCAAGCTTAACCGTGTTTTGCGGAATCATGCTTATCTCTGCGAGACTGTAGCTCAAGCCCTCATCATCAAAAGCCTTCTTAACGGACTCAAAGCCTGCCGGGTCTGATAAGACCTCAAACTGGGTTTCACTCTCCTTGATGTCTTCTGCTCCTGCCTCTAGTGCTAAATCCAGGAGTCTTTCTTCATCCACACTGTTTTTTTCAAAAACAAAAAGTCCTTTTTTCTCAAATATCCAGGATACACAACCCGGTTCTCCAAGATTTCCGCCGTGTCGTTCAAAGATATGCTTGATGTCAGCTATTGTCCTGTTTCTGTTGTCTGTGAGGCAATTCATCATCAAAGCCACACCTCCCGGCCCATATGCCTCATAGTTATATTCTTCATAGGAGGTTCCCGCCAGCTCTCCCGTGCCCTTCTTGATCGCCCTCACTATGTTATCTTTGGGCATGTTCTGCGCTTTGGCAGCTTGAATGGCCACCCGGAGACGAGGATTGCCCTCTGGGTCTCCTCCCCCTAAACGGGCCGCTACCGTAATTTCTTTGATGAGCTTTGAAAAGACTTTGCCCCTTTTGGCGTCAACAGCGCCCTTCTTATGCCTGATTGAAGCCCATTTTGAATGACCAGACATGGGTTCTCCTCCCGAATCAAGTGAACTAAAGTGCCTAAAGTGACCTAAAGTGCCTAAAGTTGAAATCACCCTCTCGTTTCATCTTCATGCACCGTGCAATTCAGGTTCCTTTGAATTCCCTTATGGGCTTAATCTGATGGACGACTCAGCCGATTAACCATTCAACTACTCGACTACTCAACAACCCAACAACCCAACTACTCAACAACTCAACTACTTAACCAAGCCAAACCCTAAAAGGTAAATCTCTTTGCTTCCTTTACGCACGGCTGAAGGCCGAATAAGGCGCATCTGATCAAAACGGTTTTTTACCTCATTTCTGAGAGGCTTCAGGTCTTCCCCCTCAAATACCTTGCACAAGAAATGTCCTTTTTCTTTTAGGAGCGCCAAAGATATTTCCAGGGCCGTTTTGGCCAGTTCCATGGAACGGCTTGTATCGGCCACTTTGATACCCGTGGTTTGTGGAGCCAGGTCACTGATAACAGTATCCCTAAAGCCGATCTCCCTGGCGAGCCACTCAATGTCTAATATGAGAACGTCTGCTTTTATGAATCTAAAATTAGGCGCTGAAAAGCGTTCAGGCTCCCTCAGATCTACCCCTATCACTTCTCCCCTGGGCCCCACCTTTTCCAAACTATATTGAGACCATGAACCCGGGTAGCAACCCAGATCGAGCAGTCGGTGCCCGCGCCCAATCAACTTGAATCTTCGGTCGATTTCCTCAAGTTTGTAAACGGATCTGGCAACCCACTTCTCATCCCTGGCCCGGCGCGTGTAATGATCTTCCCACTTGTTTCTCTTACCCATCTTGTCTGTTCCCACTGCACCGGCCCAGAGACCTTGAACATGCCAGAGATTTTTCACGTTATTTACCATATAAGTGTGCCCTTTGCAAAAAAATTATGTAAGATTGGGTAAATGTTAGGTCATCATCTTCTTTGATAGAGAAAGTATAGACAGAGGGCAAAAAACTCTGCTAAGTCCTTCGGTGCACAAATCCGAAGATGGATTTGTTTAGACTTCGGCTGAGCTCAGTCGAAGCCCCCAGGACTTAGTGCTGAGAGAGCATGGCCACACTATCATGCATCTAGCCGGCAAAATAGGCTACCGTGTATGCGAGCCGAAGCACTAAGGGGGGAGCCCCCTAGCCAAATGGAGAAGATAGGGCATGATCGTCCAAATCTATGAAATCCAGACACCCGCGGAAGCAGGGCAATGCATCGAGGCAGGAGTGGATCATCTGGGCAGTGTGCTCCTTTCTGAGACGGCATGGCGGCAGCCCGTCCTAAAAGAGACCTTCAGCGTAACGCGAGGCACCCAGGTGAAAAACAGCCTCATCTCTCTCTTACGGGATATGGATACCCTATACAGCGTACTGGACTATTACCAACCCGACTATATCCACTTCTGCGAGAACCTCACAGACAACCATGGTAAGGAAATGGATCTGGATAAATATGTGGATCTGCAAATGCGCCTGAAGGAGAGGTTTCCCGAGGTTGGGATCATGCGCTCCATACCTGTGCCTGTGAAGGATGCGGCGCCAGAGTACCCCACCCTCAAGATCGCTGAGAGGATGGAGCCGGTGAGCGACATTTTCCTGACAGATACCTGGCTTGGTCAGGCACCTGTGGAGGGATTCATTGGCATAACAGGGAGGAGATGTGATTGGAAAAGAGCCAGAGAATTGGTCCTTCAATCCGATATACCCGTTATCCTCGCGGGAGGCCTTTCCCCGGACAATGTTTTTGAGGGTCTTATGGCGGTGGGCCCGGCCGGTGCGGATAGCTGCACACAGACCAACAAAAGGGATAGAGAGGGAAATCCGGTGCGATTTGAGAAGGATTTTGAGAGGGTGGAAAGGTTTGTTCAAGAGGTGAGAAGGGCTGAGGATTTGGGCTGAGCGTGATAGAATAATAGAGGTAAGGGAGAGGCCTACAAATATTGAAAACATTTGATAAATGCCTATAAATTGATATGATAGAGTGTTTTGAGAAAATAAAGTAAGGGCATCAGATGCGGGGCAATACGGAGATCAAGGCGAGAGAGACTTGGCGGACATCCATGAAAGTGTTCATCACATTGACGGCTTTTCTCTATTTCCTTCTCTTCTTGGGATGCGGAGGGGAGAAGAATGAACACAACCCCAAATCAGTAAATCCCTCAGAAAAGATCAAAAAGGTGAAGGTCAGCTCAGTCAAAGCGGTGCCCTTGCAGAGCAGCGTCAGTTACGTAGGGGAGCTCTCGGCAAATCTAAAAGTCAAGGTGGCCACCGAGATAGGGGGTACCATTGAGAAGTTGTTTTTCGAGAGAGGCGACCGGGTGAAAGAGGGTCAAGTTCTTGCCGAGATCGGCACCAGCAGTATCCTCATTGAGGTCCAGCAGGCAGAAGCTGCACTGGAAATGGCCAGAAGTCGTCTCAAAAAGACGGAACGTGGAAGCAGGCCAGAGGAGATCCGCATAGCAAGGGCTCGGGTGGAAGAGGCCAAGGCAGGGCTTATGGAGGCTGACAGGAATTTTGAGAGGATGGAGGATCTTCACGGATACAAGGCCGTGTCCAACAGTGACTATGATAGCGCAAAACGGGCAGTGGACACAGCGCGGGCCAATCTGGAATCGGCCAAGCAGGAGTTGGAGCTTGCAAAAAAGGGGCCACGTGTTGAAGAACGAGAAGAGGCACGAGCAGGCTTGAAGCAAGCCGAGGCGGCGTTGGCCCTTGCCAAGGATCGTATGAGAAAATCCAGGTTAAAAGCCCCGTCCGATGGCATCATTGCCTTTCGCCACGTGGAGGAAGGTGAGGTGGTGGGACCTGGAACTGTCATCACCCAGGTGGTGGACAATAGGCAGATGAAAATAAAGCTCTCTCTGGCTGAGAGGGATCTTCCCCTTCTGGACAGGGATGAACGATTCCCCTTTACCATTGATGCCTACCCCGGCGAAGGATTTGCCTGTCGATTGAATTTTGTCTCACCCACTGCAGACCCTGCCACACGTTCTTTTCCCATTGAACTTTTGGTGGATACGGCGGATTCTCGAATGGCTGACGGTATGACTGTGCGGGTGGAATTCCCCATCGCGAGCCAAGAGAAATCCATCAAAATACCCTCGGCCTGGCTTTCGGAGGAGAGGGGCCAAATAGGATTGTTTGTGGTGGAAGATGGAAAAGCTTTGTTTAGGAGGGTCACACTAGGTTCCTACTATGAGGGGAGCGTGGAGATCCTCTCAGGCCTTAATGATGATGAGTTGGTCATTACCAATCCAGCAGGATTGAAGAGTAAGGACAGCGTCACGTATTGAAGTGCCTAAAGTATGCTAAAGTGCCTAAAATGCCTAAAGTTTGATTTCTGTGTGGGCTCACAGGCGTTTCACCTATTAACTTTAGACACTTTAGATCACTTTAGTCATTTTAGCTTACTTCTGTAATCCAACATGTTTATCACGCGATTTGGCATAAGTAGACCCGTGGTGGTTCGCCTGGCCCTGATCATAATCGTGGCCTTGGGTATCTACTCCTACCGCGCCATGCCGCGCTACCTGGACCCCGATCTGACCATTGGCGAAGGCATAGTGTTGACTATCGTCGAAGGCTTTTCTCCAGAAGAGATGGAGAAGCTGGTCACAAACAAGATCGAGGATGAGCTCCAGGGCATCTCCCAGATACGTCGATACGAATCAAATTCCTTTGAGAGTACCTCAAACATCCACGTCTATTTCCAGACACACCTCTCAGAATACGAGATCGATCAGGGCATGCAAGAGGTGCGAAATGCGGTGGACCGGGTGGACGATCTTCCTGAAGACGCAAAGGTCCCGAGGGTCCTGGAAATAGACATGGCTCTTCTTCCCGTCTGTATGGTGGGGCTCTCCGGCGAGCTTCCCATGATGCAGCTTCAGGATATTGCCAAGGATGTTTCAGATATTTTGGAGGACATCAAGGGCATATCCGAGGTGGAAATCTTTGGGGAGAGGGAAAGAGAAATATGGGTGGAATTGAATCCGCATCGAATGGCCACATACGGGGTGTCCACTGTAGAGGTGGTAAAGGCGATCGCTAACCGATCCAAGAATCTCCCGGGCGGGGCCGTGGAAATGGGACCTCATGAGACGGCCATTAGGATGCTTGGAGAGCCTGATGCGCCAGAAGCGCTATCCGGATTGGCCCTGAGAAGCGTGAACGGCGGGACTGTCTATCTGAGTGATATTGCAAAGGTGACTCCCACGTTGGAAAAGGCTCGTACCTTGACATACATCGATAAGAAGAACGCACTCGTCTTGGGTGTAAAACGAAAAAGAAACACCAATATGATTCAGATTGTGAATGACGTGAGGGCCCAGTTAAAGGCTATGGAGGGTCAATATCCGGGCCTAAGAACCACCATATACTTTGACCAGTCAAAAGTGACGAAACAAAGAATCAAAGAACTCCAGACCAACGCAGGCTTAGGAATCATCGCTGTTTTCATTATCCTCTGGATATCCATGGGTTTGCGCAATGCTTTATATGCATCCATTGGCATTCCCGTGGCATTTCTCCTCACCTTCACACTCATGCGGATCTTTGGCCTTTCCATTGATGGGGTGACCCTTTTTGGGCTCATCCTCGTGCTCGGTGTGCTTGTGGATGATGCCATCGTGGTTCTAGAGAATATTTTTCGGTACATTGAGAAGGGCCTGCCAGCCGCGAAAGCCACCTTGGAAGGGAGCAGGGAGGTCCTCGCCCCAGTTCTTGCATCCGTATCCACCAACATGGCCGCCTTTTTCCCTCTCCTTTTCATGATCGGAGGTATTATTGGACGATTCCTGGAACTTCTACCCAAAGTGGTCCTGTTTGCCCTGGCTGCCTCCCTCTTTGAGGTGTTTTTCATGTTGCCATCCCATGTGGTGGAACTGACATCCAAGAAGGCCCTGAAAAAGGCCGCTTCCAAAAAGCGCTTTGATATATTCAGCCCAGTCAGAAGGGTCTATTACCCCTATTTGCGGATGATACTTCGACACCGTTATCTTTCTGTACTGGTGATCGTCTTTTCCACCGTCCTCGTCTTCTTCCTCTATTTTATGACCGAATTCGAGATGTTTCCCAAGACAGATGCCTTTCCCCGATTCAACATCAATTTTGATTTGCCCATCGGTTCCACATTGGAGCGATCCAGTGACACCCTTAAGGCCCTTACCGATCTTGTGAATGAGCAGATTGGTGATGAACTGGAAGCGCCTATCGCCATTGCTGGCTTCAAAGAGGTCAATTATGAGCCTGTCCGGGGCACGCATTATGGTCAACTCAATGTCATCCTCAAGGACGCAAAAGAGAGGAATCACAGCGTGGTGGAGCTCATGGAGGGCATAAGGGATGACGTGGACCGCCTTCTCACTTCCTATGGCGCCACAGCCTTTACCCTGGAGAGGCTTTTGGAAGGCCCGCCTGTTGGAACGGATGTGGATCTGAAGATACAGTCACCCACCTGGGAGACATCGGCCCAAGTCTCTCGCCTTATCCAAAGGGAGCTGTCCAAACACAAGGGAATCGTGGATATACAGGATGATTTTTCGAGGCAAAAGCAGTTCATGGAAATCACCGTGGATGAGGCAAAGGGCAAAAAGATGGGGATTGATCAGGCATACCTGGTGATGGCCGTACAGGCGGCCTTTCATGGTCTGAGGGTTGCCACATACAATCAAGGGGAGGAGGAGCAGGAGATCAAGTTGAAATACCTGCCCGAATACCGGCGCGACTATGACGATCTGATGAACCTGAAGATCGCCCTCCCTGGGTCTGGGATGGTTCCTCTGAAGGAAGTGGCGCGTGTAAAGATGACCCCTGGATTTCACAACATCTACCATTACAACGGCATACCAACGGTTCGGCTGACGGCGAGTATCAAGAGTATCCAGGAAGAGAAAAAGGGGTTGGCCAGGATATTGCAGAATTTCAGCGGAGAGCGGATGACCGCGGTTAAGGCCAATAAGATCGCAAGAGACTATTTTGACAGCATAAAGGCGAATTTCCCCGGCGCGAGGATGATCGCTGGGGGCCTCCAGGAAGAGACAGAAACCTCCCTTAAGGAACTTCGGAATGCAGGTATGCTGGCACTTCTATTGATT
Organism: Desulfobacteraceae bacterium; assembly: GCA_050122535.1. Classification (GTDB taxonomy): domain Bacteria; phylum Desulfobacterota; class DSM-4660; order Desulfatiglandales; family HGW-15; genus JASFEQ01. The sequence goes on from JASFIT010000029.1 coordinate 14,834, forward strand.
TTTTTCATTCTGGCCCTTCAATTCAATTCCTTTACCCAACCCCTGATCATCATGATCACCATTCCCTTTGTTACTCTTGGGGTCTTTGTGGGTCTGCTGGTCAGCAACAATCCCCTCACCTTTGTGACCCTTATTGGGCTTCTGACCCTCACAGGGATTGTGGTCAATGATTCCCTTGTTCTGATCGATTTTATGAACCGCTACTGGAAAGAAAGCCCCAAGGAGCTCTATCTGGCCATTGTAAGAGGTTGCCATGTGCGTATGCGCCCCATTATCCTCACGTCGCTGACCACTATTTTTGGTCTGGCTCCCATGGCCTTTGGCCTGGGGGGAAAATCCCCCTTTTGGGCTCCTCTTGCCACCGCCATCATGTGGGGACTTGCCTTTGCAACCATGCTCATCCTATCCATGGTGCCCGCCTATTACGCCATCCTCCAGGACATTGGGTACTTTATCCGACATCGAAAGCGGCGAAAGGCAGAGGTCCTAAAGGAAATCGAAGAAGCCTTTCAGTACGAAGAGTTGCAACCTTTTATGAAAAAGAAAAGGTAGGCACCGCCTTGAGACAGGGCGGCGGTGGGCATTCCCATGGCACCTAGGTAGTTTGCTTTGAGGGGCTGTTTACTCAGCCTCAATGAGGGCGTCCGACCACCTTCGGGCGCTTACCTCCTCGGTGGAGTAGTCGGGCAAGAGGATAGGGGCAATGACTGGGTTTTCAACGCCCGCTTCATCCAGTTCCTTTTCAAATTGAACCACATGATCCAACGTGAGCTTTTTCAGTTGAACGCCTTTCTTCACGTATTCAGCAGCGTTAATTCCTGAGCGGCGTCCAAATGCGATAATATCCTGGAGGCTGTTGCCCATTAATCGGTTCTCTCCATGGATACCCCCAACCACCTCGCCAGCCCCATAGAGCCCAGGCACAACCGTTTCTGCATTGGCGTTAATGTTAATACCACCGTTCTGATAGTGTAGCGTGGGGTAAACCAGCATGGGTTCCTTGCTGATATCAATATCATGCCGCTGAAACTGGATGAACTTGGCAGGCAGTTCCTTGCGGACGGTCCCTTCGCCATGCAGCAAATCGATCATAGGGGAGTCAAGCCAAAGGCCAACACGTCCGGTGGGTGTGATAACACCCTTTCCCCTCTCAATAGCCTCTCTTATCAGCTCTGCAGATTCCACGTCCCGGGGTTCCAGGGGAAAACAGAATTGTTCACCATCTATGTTCAGCACGTGGGCACCCAGGCCTCGAACCTTCTCAGTGATCAAAAGACCCACGTTCTGTTCAGGGTAGACGGCCCCGGTGGGATGGTACTGCGTGGAGTAGAGGTATTGGTTTCCAACGCCCGCACGGTAGGCCAGGACCACACCGTCCATGGTGGCACCGTAGTGGTTGGTGGTGGCATACCCTTTGACGTGAAGTCGTCCAAACCCGCCAGTGGCAAGGATGACGGCCTTGGCCTTGGTCACATAGAATTCACGTGTTTCCATGTTGTAGAGGATGGCTCCGGCGCATTTCCCATCTTCATCCAAAAGGAGTTCCACGGCTGGGCAGAACTCAAGAATAGTGATCCTGTCTGAGCGGTTGCGTGTCTCATCCCTCAACACCCGCATGATCTCTGCACCAGTCATGTCACCGGCAGAATGCATACGTTTGCGAGAAGAGCCCCCAAAGTGTCGAACGTCAAGGCGTCCGTCAGGAAGTTTGGTAAACATCATGCCCAATTCTTCCAGCCAGGCGATGGAAAGAGGTGCATCGTGGGCCAAGGTCGCGACCAGGTCTGGCTGATTGGTAAAATGCCCTCCACCCACGGTGTCCAAATAGTGATAGTAAGGCGAATCGCACTCTTGGGTCGCCGCCTGAATGCCTCCTTCGGCCATGATGGTATTGGAATCGCCGTGACGCAGCTTGGTCGCCATGATCACTTTGACATCCTTCTCTGACGCCATTAGGGCAGCTGAGGTGGCAGCGCCTCCACCACCAATAATCAGGACGTCAGTTTCGTAATCCACGGTAGAGAGGTCCACGTTTTTGGGTCTCACCATGGACTTGGATTCCAGGAGATCAGCCACCTCTTCCTGGAAAAGATCACCCTTGTTGGGTCCAACCTTTATGGCGCGCCGACCCTCTTTCTGGTAATCTGGATGGTACTTATTGAGCACCTCCTCCCTTTCTTCAAGGCTCAAGGGTGGATAATGCTCATTGCGTCGGGACATCTCCACTCGCTCAGGTCGGGTGGCCTCAACCTGTTTTATCAACGCTCTCAGTTCAGGCGTGTAAGGCATGTTCTTCTCCCTTTTTCGGAACCTATTTCCTGTTCTTACGAACGGGACGGCACGGTGGCCGTTCCTACGTAGGGCGGGCCACCGCGCCCGCCAAAAGGTTATAGGTGTTGTGTTTCTTTAGGTTTCCACTCGCCAGGGGGTGCCAAATCGGGTTCCCGCTCTCTCTCTCCATAACGCTTTTCCAATTCCGCCTTGTCCATTTCAACGAGTTGCTCGAGTATGTTGTCATATTTGCCAGACTCGATATCTTGAACCCGTTTTCTCAGGTGCTCTGCATGAGGCGCCATGTACTTTCCATAAAGTCGACGTGCCAATTGGGCTATATGGTACTGCGGCAGTTCACCCATGCAGCGGCTGGCGCAAAGACCACACTGAATGCAATCAAAAGAGAGCCGAGCCGCCTTCTCAATATCCCCCTGTTTCAGGGCAGAGACGTAATCCAGCACCTCCACGTCCATGGGACAGGCCTTGGTGCAGTTGTTACAGGCGACACAACGAAACAGCTCCGGGTAAAGGGCATGGATAGACTCGGCGGTCGGTTCCATCTCTTCGATATCATAAGGGGTTCGGTTAGCCGGATAGAAGGGGATCTGGGTAAGGTACATATTGGGTTCCACCACCGTCTGGCAGGCCAGTCCAAAATGGAGTTTGTAGTCACCCTCCTTTCGGTACACTGTGGGACAGGCCCCGCAAATGCCCCCCCGGCATCCGGCACCGCGTATGAACTTGAAACCAGCAAATTCCATCGCCTTCATGATGGTCAGGGTCTCCGGTACATCGTACCGCTTGCCCATGATATAGATGGGGATGGTGCGGGCGCCCTCTGGCAAGATGGCTCGGTCACCGGTCGCCATCTTTTGGGCGCGTTGTTCCGTGGATTCAGTGGTTGCTGTGTCTGGCATGTTCGTAACTCCTTGCTTACATCCTTAGATATTCTTACAAAGATCTTAAATATTGAGATGTGATGTGACTCTTCAACCACACATGGAGTGATGGAGTATGGGAATAGTGGAGTAATGAAATTTCCAACACTCCAAAACTCCAATACTCCGACAAGACTTCTAAACGTTTCGATCCATCGAAAAACCTTTTTATTAGTCTAGGCTGCGTGCTTTTCGAACTCGACGGGATAACCCTTGCTCCTCAGCAGTTCGACGCTGGCCTGGTCGTTCAATTCAAAATGACAGACTTGGGGGTTCAAGCCGAGTGCAATGGCCAACAACTGGGTGATATAGAATGTGGGAATCATCTTCATGATTTTCTCTTCATCAAAGAGCGCTCCCTGCTTTTTGCCCAGGTTGAACTCGCAGAGGGGGCAAGTCAGAACCAATGCCTCCGCACCCGCTTTTTCGGCCCACTCCAGGATGGATGAAGCGGCGTCCTTTGCAGCGTCAGGATTTCCAAGTATTTGATAAGAACCGCAACAGAGATCCGCAGCGGGGAAATGGACCGCGGTCGCCCCCAGTGCCTCCAGAAACTGGGTCATGAGCTCAAACCTTCCAGGTGGCTCAATGGCCACGTCGCGCGGGCGCTGGAGGGTACACCCATAGTAGGGCGCAACTTTTAGTCCGTTCAGGGGGACTTTGACCTGTTCACGAAGTATATCCCAGCCAATTTCCTCCTTTAGGAAGTTCAGAAAATGTACCACCTCCACTTCCCCTGCGTAGTCGATTTCTTCATCCATGAACAAATTGATGGTTTCTCTTTTCTCCTCATCCTCCCGCATCAGCAAGTTGGCCCGCGCCAGGCTGTTGTAACACATGGAACACAGGGTGAGCACTTTGTCACGGCCCTGCTCCTTCACACGGATGAGATCACGGACTGGCGCGACCTGATGGATCAGGTCATCATCGGCAAGGGAATGTACGGCCCCACAGCAATTCCATCGGGGCAACTCTTCCAACTCGATGCCGAGGGCAGCCATAGAAGCAATAGCAGCATCGTCGAGATTCTTCGCCTTTGTCTTTAGCGTACATCCAGGATAGTAGGTTACTTTCATCGTCATCCCTAGCTAGTTTCCATCCAGAAATGGCCCTTTTTTGCAATCTCTGCGTCAATCAGCGGGATTCCTTGTGCGACGTACCATATGTACGTCTCCGCGCAATCCCTTGATTTTCTTGACCTTGCAGAAAAATGTCTCATTTCTGATCTGGAAACTGCAAGTGCCCATGTATACATTTCCGGATGGACACTAGCTTGTCAATTTTCGGAAGCCGGCAACCAGAGCGATCTGAGGGCATTCCTTGAGGGTCTCATCAGGCAGTTTAGAGGGTTCAATGTAATTCTTGTTCTTTCTGAGCGTCATCAGCCTGATGGCCTCCATGACCCGGGGAAGATCAACCCCCCTTGGGCACCTGACGCTGCAGGTATGGCACGCGGCACATACCCAGCAGGTATTGAGCTTTTCTATCTCTTCTGTCATGCCCAGCTGCGCCATGTGGATGATCTTGCGTGGGAGGGCCTCCATATGATCCCCCATGGGGCACGATCCCCCGCAGGTACCACATTGAAAGCACTGATGAACCTTTTGGCCGCTCAGTCTCTCCAGTTTCTCAAGGAAGTCTTTATCAACTGTTTTTGGTGAAATTTTTATGGGCATGTTTTCCCCCAATGTC